>NZ_JBSMEZ010000049.1:0-10202 GCF_056498605.1 Profundibacter sp. | reverse complement strand
CAGTGATGCCCGAGGGCGCTGCGCATGACGGCGATAGGGAAAGCTATACCCGACAGATACGCGCAGTGCTGCGGACCGGGGCCGCAATGGGGCTGGACGGTGTTAAGACAAAATAAAGTTTTTCAGTGTTTTCTAGGGGTATCAGTCATGGGCCGCGTGTTTTTCGTGACATGCTGCCCGATTTGTGATCGACTGATATTACGGTAATCAAAATAAGGGAGAGCAACTTATGACTATGAGTTCACACCTGATTGAACTTCGCAAAAAACATCAAAATCTATCTGAAATGGTTGAGCATGAGCAGCGCAACCCGGGCAGCGACGACCTGCATATCGTCGACCTCAAGAAACAAAAATTACGATTAAAGGAAGAGATTTCGCGTCTCTCGGCCTAGGGCTGAACCTTTGACACTGTGGCACTGGCGTGCGCCGCCAGTGCTGCGCCTGCAGTGATAAGCAGAGCCGCAATCAGCAACGCCCATGTCGCGTTTGCGATACCAGCCCCTATTAACACGAATGTCGACAGCAACGGGGCAGCATAAGATGCAACCCCTAACAGCTGGATGTTGCCGTGTTTTACCCCGATGTCCCAGACATAAAATGCCAACCCAACAGGGCCAACGCCAAGTGCTATGATTGACAACCAACCAGATGTGGTGGCGGGCCAGACGGTGGTTTCAAGCGCCAGATGCGCGATGGTTGACAGGACCGCAGTGGCCAGACAGAAAATCGCAACGCTGTCGGTCGGGATGTTGCCCAGACGGCGTGACAGGACCGAATATCCGGCCCATGTCAGGGCGCACAACAAGGCGAGGGTGTAGCCGATCATCGAGTCTGCCTGAAACCCACCGCCCCCGTTAAGCACAATCATTGCGGCGCCGGAAAAGCTGATGATCGCGCCGATCACATGACCCTTGCGCAGGGTTTCGTTTGGCAAAAATCCGGAAAACAGCACGATCAGCAGCGGCCACAGGTAAGCAATCAGGCCTGCTTCGGCGGCGGGTGCACGGCGCAGGGCGGAAAAATACAGGAAATGATAGCCGAACAATCCGGCGGTTCCGAACGCGTAAATGCGCCAGTTTATCTGGCTAAGGTGGTGAAAACCGTTATTTCGCGCCGTCCAGATCAGGCCAATTGACCCGCCGATGGCAAAACAGATCGCAGTGAGTTGAAACGGTGGCACGGGGGCGGTGCCGACGGTAAATAGCGCGAGTAATGACCATAGAAGGACGGCAATGAAGCCGATAGCGGTGGCGCGGGCGCGGGTCATATTTTGATGTCCTCTTGGGCGACAAACCGGCGCGATCCCTTGCATTTATGCATGTTTGAGACCTCTTTCAGCACCCAGTCAATAAATGCTTTTACTTGCGGCCGTTTTTCCGCACCCAGCGGATAGACAATACGATAGCGGGCTGTGACGGCAATGGCCAACGGGAACGGTGCGACCAACTGATTGTCGCGCAACGCCCGTTCAGCCAGCGAATAGCGGCCCAGAACCACGCCGGTTCCAGCGATGGCTGCGTCATTTGCGTGGTCGGATTGTGAAAACCGCGGGCCGCCTTCGGGCGGCTGCCCCAACCCCTGTTCCTGAAACCATGTATTCCAGTTTGACGATTGTTTGATGAAAGTAAAATCGTCCTGATGTAACAGAGTTGCGCTCCGCAAATCCTCTGGAGTTTTGATTTTGCGGGCCATTTCGGGCGACATCATCGGGGTCATCCATTCCTTGATGATGTCCTGACTGAACAACCCGTCGTCCGGCCCCTCGCCAAAACGGATCGCGACATCGACATCGTCACGCTCGAAATCTATCAGGCGCAGGGTGGCGAAAAACCGTAGTTCTACATCAGGGTGGGTCTGGGCAAAATCAAACATCCGCGGGGCCAGCCATTTCGCGGTAAATGCGGGACCAGCGGTGATGGTCAGGGTTTGAGTGTCAGTTTGGCGCTGCACGTTTCGCCATGCGGCATTCAGGGTGGCGAAACCTTCAGTGGTGGCAGGGGCCAGCAATTGGCCCGCTTTGGTCAGTTCAACCGCGCGATTCAGGCGGCGGAATACCGGCTGGCCCAGGTGATCCTCTAGCGATTTTATCTGGAAGCTAAGGGCCGCGGGGGTGACGTTTAGCTCGGCTGCGGCCATTGCGAAGCTCATGTGTCGCGCGGCAGCTTCAAAGGCGCGAAGGGCGGTGAGAGGGGGCTGGCGTGTTTTCATATCAGTTAAGTATAACTTATCTGAGAAGATTAAAAGTCTCGTTTGTCAATGATAATTGTAGCACCCATATTGAGTAAAGTTAAGTAACTCTGATGAATGAGGAAATGAGAATGCTTATGATTACATCAGATCCGCAGATCAAAACCCTGCTTGAGAAGGGGCGTAAACAGCGAAGTGACTCTTTTTTCAGATTGTTCAAATGGCTTTCATTTGTTGCGAAACCCAAGGATGGTGTGGCCTTGAAAAAAGAGGCGATACCAACGCAGTGCTGCCCCAATTGATGCTTATGCCAAATACTGCCCGCCGTTTGCGGTGAGGGTGGAGCCAGTGATAAAGCCGGAGTCGTCTGACGCCAGAAAGGTCACGCAGCGAGCGATTTCACCGGCTTCGCCCAAGCGGCCAACAGGGATTTGGGAAATGATGCTGTCGCGCACTTTTTCCGGCACGGCCATCACCATTTCGGTACCTATGTAGCCTGGGCAGATGGTGTTCACAGTGATGCCTTTGAATGCGCCTTCTTGCGCCAGCGCCTTGGTAAAGCCGATGTCGCCTGCTTTGGCGGCGGAATAATTCGCCTGCCCCATTTGCCCCTTTTGCCCGTTGATCGACGAAATGTTTATAACGCGGCCAAAGCTGCGGTCCCGCATGCCGTTCCAAACAGGATGGGTCATGTTGAAGACCCCGTTCAGGTTGGTGTCCATCACCTCTTGCCATTGGTCGCGGGTCATTTTGTGGAACATGCCGTCGCGGGTGATGCCGGCGTTGTTGACCAAAATTTCTACTGGTCCCAGATCGGCTTCGACCAGCGCGATGCCCGCTACGCAAGCGTCATAATCGGCCACAGACCATTTATAGGTTTTGATGCCGGTGTCCTTTGTGAACTGCGCGGCGGCTGCATCGTTGCCGGCATAGGTGGCAGCGACGGAGTAGCCTTTTGCCTGTAGGGCCGTAGAAATCGCCGCGCCAATTCCGCGCGTGCCTCCAGTTACAAGGGCAACTCTGGTCATATCTAGCTCCATTCGGACACGTAATTAAATTACGTCATGTCGATCAAATGCGTAATATTGTTACGCGATGGATTTTCCTTACCCGCGTTCGACGCAGAGCGCAACACCCATTCCGCCGCCGATGCATAAAGTTGCCAAACCTTTTTTGGCATTGCGCCGGACCATTTCAAAAAGCAGAGTGTTCAGGATGCGGCAACCGGATGCGCCGATGGGATGACCTATGGCAATCGCGCCGCCGTTTACATTCACCACAGCAGGGTCCCAACCCATATCTTTGTTGACGGCGCAGGCTTGGGCGGCGAAGGCCTCGTTCGCCTCTACCAGATCAAGGTCTTGCGCTTTCCAGCCAGCGATTTCTAGCGCTTTGCGACTGGCACCGATTGGACCAACCCCCATGATCGAGGGGTCAAGACCGACGGTGGCATAAGAGGCGATCCGCGCCATCGGGGTGATACCGCGTTTTTCGGCATTGTCGGCAGACATCAAAAGGACTGCCGCCGCGCCATCGTTAATACCGCTGGCATTGGCGGCGGTGACGGTGCCGTTTTCACGCACGAACGCAGGACGCAGTTTTTGCATGTTTTCAATGGTGGCCCCGTGCCGGATGTATTCATCCGCATCCACAACGGTTTCGCCTTTACGGGTTTTGACGGTGAAAGGGATGATTTCGTTAGCGAACCTGCCCGCCTTTTGCGCCGCTTCGGCCTTGTTCTGGCTGGCGACGGCGAATTCATCCTGCATTTCGCGGCTGATTTGCCATTGGTTGGCAACGTTTTCGGCCGTTTGACCCATGTGGTAACCGTTGAACGCATCCCACAGCCCGTCGCGGATCATGCTGTCAATGTATTTCACATCGCCCATTTTGTGCCCGTTGCGAAGATGTGCCACATGTGGGGAAAGCGACATGTTTTCCTGACCGCCCGCAGCAATTATCTCGGCGTCACCCAGTTTAATGTGTTGGGCGGCAAGTGCGACGGCGCGCAGGCCGGATCCACAAACCTGATTGATCGACCATGCTGCAGATTCGACTGGTAGGCCCGCGTTGATATGGGCCTGTCGGGCGGGGTTTTGCCCCTGACCGGCGGTCAAAACCTGCCCGAGAATGGTTTCGGAAACATCGGACTTGTCGATGCCGGCGCGTGCGACAACCGCTTCTAGAACTGTCGCGCCTAGATCATGCGCAGGTGTGTTGGCAAAAGAGCCTTGAAAGCTGCCAACGGCGGTGCGGGCGGCGGATGCGATTACGATGTTGGTCATTTGGCTGTCCTCTGTGCTGGTATGCGCGAGGGTCAGATCGCAACCCCCGTGTTGATCACAGTGTTAGGAGGTTTGCGTTGAAGCGGCAATAGATTGCTAGGCGCGTTTTTCTTCGGCCGGTATGCGCCACGGGGGCATCGTTGTCGGTGCGCCAAAGAAATAGCCTTGCAGGCAATCAATGCCGATTGATTCAAGGAATCCCACATCTTCAGCGGTTTCTACGCATTCGGCGACGGTAAACATTTCAAATTGCTCGGCAATAGATATCAAGGCCTTGGTCAACACTTGATTGTCGGGCTCGGAATGAATGTTGCGAATAAACTGCCCATCAATTTTTACAATGTCGAAATAGAAATCCTTGAGGAATCGAAAGGCGGTATATCCCGCGCCAAAATCATCGAGCGCGAATGAAATCCCCATTTTCTGTAAGTCAGCCATAAAGGAGGTGACAAGTTCCGGCATCATCATCGCCGAGGATTCGGTGATTTCCAGTATCAGACGTTCGCCCGCCGTTGGATCAATTTGTAATCCGTGCAACAACGTATCCATCCAGCGTTTATACCCGATGGAGCGCGCGGACATGTTGATGGAGAGGCGCAGGCCCGGTTCTTCGGCCAGTGTGGCCAGCCCCAATTCAAGCGCCAGACAATCAATGATGCGCCCCATTTCATCGGTTTCGATTACGCCAATAAAATCCCGCGCCGGAATGATGCGACCGGTTTCATCCAGCACACGGATCAACCCCTCGTAAAAGGCGGGGCGGTGGTGACAGTCGGCGCGCACAACCGGTTGATAGGCGAGCAGAACCTGTTTACGACGCAGCGCGTCCTTGACCATTTTCAGTGTGTGTCGATCCCGCGCACGAACGGCAAAATCCAGCGGATTGTCCATCGCAGGGGATAGTTCCGGCGTTGTGAATATTCGTCTGTCTTGCATCAGATTCTCCGTCCCGTGTTAGGGCACATTGTGGCCATACCACTTAAGAACAGGTAAATGTTCACATTTGGTTCTAATTTTGCTAAACTGTTTCGAACATCAGTAATTAGTTGAAAACAGGAGGTTTTATGGGAGATAGCTGCACATGGGTCGGATCAGAGCCACTATATATTTTATATCATAATGATGAATGGGGCGTGCCGGAGTACGACAGCCGCACCCTGTGGGAGAAACTGATTCTGGACGGGTTTCAGGCCGGTCTGAGCTGGATCACCATTTTGAAGAAGCGCGATAACTTTCGGGCGGCCTTCGAGGGGTTCGATCCGAATGTGATCGCAGGCTGGGGCGAAGCCGAGGTTGAACGCCTGTTGGGGGACGCCGGCATCGTGCGCCACCGCGGTAAGATTGAAGCGACGATAGGCAACGCCAAGGCGTGGCAGGTGATCGAGGCGCGCGAGGGGTTTGATACGTTCCTGTGGAACTACATGGATGGCAAACCGTTGCAGAACCGGTTTGAAACGATGGATATGGTTCCAGCGCAGACACCGCTATCGGTGCAAATATCCAAAGACTTGAAAAAGGAAGGTTTCAAGTTTTGCGGCCCGACCATTGTCTATGCGTTCATGCAGGCGGTGGGCATGGTGAATGACCATGTGGTGGGGTGCCCGTGCCATGACAGGGTGGCGAAACTAGCCCGTTAGCCGTTTTCGCCAGATAAGATAAGTGCCTTTATTATGGCTTTTGCACTATCGGTATCCCATTCAGCATCGCCACGCAAACGGGCAATTTCATCGCCGTTAGGATCAATGATCACAGATATTGGCAAGCCCAGAACGCCCATATCGCGGGCCAAGGCTTGTGTCGGGTCCAGCAGGATAGGTAAGTAGGTGACATCTGCATTTTCAAAGAACTTTTTGATTCCAGGCAATGTGTTGCGGCCTGTTGCGACGGTAACCACCTCGAATTTATCTCCGCCCAGTGTTTCTTGCAGGTTGTCCAGCGATGGCATTTCCTTGCGGCATGGTGCGCACCATGTGGCCCAGAAATTCAGCAGGATGTATTTGCCTTGATAATCTGCCAACCTGCGTTCACCACCGCTGGGGTCAGTGAACACCTTGGCCGACACGGGTTTCGGCATGGAATGAAACACCAGTTTCTTCATCAACCCTTCGCGCAGGGCTTCAAGGTCGGCAATATCCGCCACAGCGCTGTTTGCACCAAGTGCCAAGGCCGCGTATAGGACGACAGAACGAAAGATACCCATTTATTCCTCCAAGGCCACAGACATGACCAAAACTTCAAAAGACACCCAGAACGCCAACACTATGTGGGGCGGGCGGTTCGCCGCTGGTCCTGACGCGATCATGGAGGCGATCAATGCCTCGATCGGGTTTGATCAGCGAATGGCCGCACAGGACATCCAGGGGTCGCGTGCCCATGCCGCCATGTTGGCAGCCACAGGCATTATCACTGATAAGGATGCCGAGGCGATAGGGGAAGGGCTTCTCACGGTTTTGTCAGAGATCGAGGGTGGAAATTTTGAATTTTCCACGGCGCTTGAAGATATTCACATGAATGTGGAGTCCCGCCTGAAGGATTTGATCGGCGAGCCTGCGGGGCGTCTGCACACGGCGCGGTCGCGCAATGATCAGGTGGCGCTGGATTTCCGGATGTGGGTGCGCGACCAGACGGATGCGGCGATTGAGGGCATCGGTGCTCTGATGTCGGCGCTGCTGGTGCAGGCCGAAGCTGGCGCCGATTGGGTGATGCCTGGGTTCACCCATTTGCAGGTGGCCCAACCGGTGACGTGGGGCCATCATATGATGGCCTATGTCGAGATGTTTGGCCGCGATATGAGCCGGTTTCAGGATGCGCGTAACCGGATGAACCAATCGCCCTTGGGGGCCGCGGCCCTTGCGGGTACGTCATTTCCGATTGACCGGCATATGACGGCGACGGCGCTGGGTTTTGACGCGCCTACCGCCAATTCGCTGGATGCGGTGGCGGATCGGGATTTTGCGCTGGAGTTTCTGGCCGCCAGCACGATTTGTGCCATGCATCTGTCACGCTTTGCCGAAGAGCTGGTGATCTGGTCCTCGGCGCAGTTCCGGTTTGTGGCGTTGTCTGACCGGTTTTCGACCGGATCATCCATCATGCCGCAGAAAAAAAACCCTGATGCCGCCGAGTTGATCCGCGCTAAAATTGGCCGGATCATGGGGGCGATGGTCGGCCTGTTCACGGTGATGAAGGGTCTGCCGCTGACCTATTCCAAGGACATGCAAGAGGACAAGGAACAGGTGTTTGATGCCGCTGACAGCTTGATGTTGGCGCTGGCCGCGATGACGGGGATGGTGGCGGATTTGACTGCCAACCGTAAGGAGTTGGAAATTGCCGCCGCCACCGGATTTTCCACCGCCACCGATCTGGCCGACTGGCTGGTGCGTGAATTGGGTATGCCGTTTCGGGATGCGCATCATGTGACGGGGACGCTGGTGGGGATGGCTGAAAGCAAGGGCTGCGATTTGCCCGAGTTGTCGCTGGATGATATGCAATCGGTGCATGATGACATCAACGCGGGGGTGTTTGATGTGCTGGGCGTGCATAATTCGGTGGCCAGTCGCGTGTCTTATGGCGGCACAGCGCCCGCACAAGTGCGCAAGCAAGTTGCCCGCTGGAAAGAGGTGTTGGGATGAAGGTTATCGCGACTTTGATGGCATTTGCGGTTTTGGCCGCTTGCGGTGCCAATGGCGAACCCGTGCGCCCTTCGGTAAACGCGGGGGTGTCGATCACATCTGGCGGGGTTAATCCTTCGGTTTCGGTTGGCACGCGTATTGGTCCAGTGAACGTCAATATCGGGTTATAATACCCAGCGGAATGCGCGTTTCAGCTCGGTAACCGCGTCGCGGTCATACCAGCGGCCATGCGCCAGAATAATCCGCTCCGGTCCCCATTCGATCATCTGCTCAACAGCGGCACGCAGTTTGCGATGACCCTTTGAAAACGTCATCCGCATATCGCGTGGCATTTGCCCGTCAGGGTCTTGGATGCCGCCCAGACGGGTCAGGATGCGCAGGGGCCATGACAGGTTTCGCGGCTCGAAATTTTCGATCAGATCAGTCAGGATCAGGGTGCGGGACGCGGTGTGAAAGAACACTGCCTCGCGGTGGATTTTGCTGCCCTCAACAATCATTTGTTCAATCTGTCCGGCCCATGCATCAGGCGCTGTTTGGGTCAGATCCTGATCAAACCTGATGTTCATCCCATGCTTTTTCGCTCGCGCAACGATGCCGGGGGCAGCATAGGCGCAGGCGTCGGGGAATGCCTTTTGCCACTCAGAAATATAGGCGTAGTGAATCCAGTTTGGCGCAATCAGGTGGCGGACGGGGCCAAGCGCGGAGATTTCCGCGTTTAGCGCATCGCATATCTTGGTGGGAGAATGCAGCCAGACATCGCCGTTTTTCAACCGCACCACCGTCATGCGGGTTGAAAACGGCACGCCGTAGAACCGGATGGATGGACCATCAACGAGCCAGATTTCATCACCAACGGGTTTTAACGTGTTCAGGGGGGCATATCCGCTCATGCTTACAGACTAGAACCAATGCCAAACCAACACAATCCTGCGGTTTGACGGCGATATGGCGGGGTTTTGTCGGGGCTATGTCGTGGTTATACTGGTGCGCATGGTCCAGATTAAGGGCACACCGAAACCAGCGCGTGAGGACGACATGGTTATTCGCAATCTGCGCATCGAGCGGGGCTGGTCACAAGAACAGTTGGCCGAAATATCCGGCGTATCGACCCGCACGATCCAGCGGATTGAACGTGGCGGCAAGGCCAGTCTGGAATCCTTGAAGTGTCTGGCAGCGGTGTTTGAAACCCCGATTTCCAACCTGCAAAAGGATATTAATATGACAAATCCTGACAACGGCCTGACCTCTGAGGACCGCGCCGCCCTAAAATATGCCCATTACCTGAAATCCTATGATCGGGATTATGACGTTGATGGCGGGCTGGCGACCCAAAATATGTCGGACGCGGAACGCGGCGTGGTGAAGCATGTGCGCAAACTAAAGATATTTTTCACATTAGCGATTTTCGTTGATCTGGTTCTGGTGGTGTTACTGGCGATCAATCTGCTGACATGGTCGGGCTACCTGTGGATGATTTGGCCGACGCTGGGATTGGGCATTATAATGGCGGTCATTGCGATTTGGCTGTTTGGGTTTAACGGACCCGTCGGTGAAAGCTGGGAACGGCGCCAGATCAAAAAACGGCTGCGCAATCTTTAGAGAGGGCTAAACAAAAAGCCCCTCATCCAGAAATCGGTTTTCAGCTAATGAAGGGAGCGGTTCACGCGCTAAGAGAGAACAACCGATAAGGGGTGGATTGGGTTGGCTTGCTGCCCGTGTTCTGTAGCGAGCCGTCTTCCGGCACACTTTTCCTTGATCATAGTGGGCGCACTGATAGGATCAACTCTAGAGAGATTTTGCTGGGTGTGTTTTGGTGCTGGTTGCTGGGGTTAATCATTTTAGAGATTTGAGGAGGGCTGTGTCGTTGGTGCGATTGGTGAGGTGTGCACCCTTCCGACTGGTTATATTAAGAAAAGTGTTTGCCATTCGATTGGATACCCATGAAAATTTTTGTCTCTTGCGGTAACTGTAGTGGCCTTAAAATATACTGTTTAATTCAAAGGAGAGATAGATGGCCCGAGAGCAAAATCCAAAATCCCCTTTTGTGATAATTTCGGATTATATAATGTATACTGTTAAGCAACGAACGCGGTTGATCG
>NZ_JBSMEZ010000048.1:0-26601 GCF_056498605.1 Profundibacter sp. | reverse complement strand
CCGCAAACCGTCAGCCACGCCCGCCAATGTGCCACCCGACCCAACCGCACAGACAAATCCGTCAACCGCACCGCCGGTCTGATCCCAAATCTCGGGGGCAGTGGTTTCAATGTGGGATTGACGGTTGGCAACGTTATCAAACTGGTTTGCCCAGATCGCGCCGTTTGGTTCAGTTTGGGCCAGCTTTTCGGCCAAACGGCCAGAATACCGCACAAAATTATTTGGGTTTTTATAAGGTGCGGCGGGCACTTCGATCAGATGCGCACCGGCAAGGCGCAGCATATCCTTCTTTTCCTGACTTTGGGTTTCAGGGATCACGATCACGGTTTTGAACCCCATCGATGCCCCGACCAGCGCCAGACCTATGCCGGTGTTGCCAGCCGTGCCCTCGACAATGGTGCCGCCGGGTTTCAACGTGCCCCGCGCCACCGCATCCTTGATCATAAACAGCGCCGCGCGGTCCTTGACAGACTGGCCCGGGTTCATGAATTCTGCCTTGCCCAGAATCTCGCATCCCGTAACCTCGCTCGCAGCCCGAAGCCGGATCAGTGGCGTGTTTCCGATTGAGTGTTCCAGATCACTGCAAATATCCATAATCATCCCCAAAATGCCTGCCTCTATATCTAGGCAGCCCGCCCCCCGAACTCAAGCGTCTCGGCGTAACCTGTCACGGTTTCTTGCCAGCCAGTAGGCGGCCAGTATCAACGGCTGGTTGGTTGCCTGCCCAGTATCAACAAAATCCATCAAGGCATCAAAGGATAATATCCGGCTCAGAATGTCTTCGCTCTCGCTATCCAATCCTGCAATACCACCGCTAATACCAGCCAGATCACACAGCCCCAGATAGCAATAATAAAATTCGCTCGATGCCCCTGGTGACGGGTAAGCAGCCGCAATTGGCTCCAATTTGTGCAACGCCAGCCCCGCCTCTTCCTCGCATTCGCGTTTCGCGGCCATCTCGGGGGTTTCCCCCACATCTATGTGGCCCGCAACCGGCTCCATGCTCCACGGATATTCGGCGCCACGGGCGTAGGGCCCAATACGGAATTGTTCGACCAACAGCACACAATCCAGCACAGGATCATAAGGCAGCACAATCGCCACATCAAAACCGACGAATGTAGCACGTTCCAACAGATCGCCCATCTCGCCGTTGAATTTACGGTAGCGGATGTCAAATTCCTGCATTGCGTAGAAATTGCTATAGGCCATGCGGGCAGATGAAACAGTCACATCCGCGCGGCTGTGCGTGGTGGCGATGGATGGTTTGCCTGCCTCGGCCTGCCCTCTGATAAACGATGCCGCACGCCTGCGGATTACAGGAAACCTTTTGCCCAGTTCTTGCACCGTAATCTGACCGAAATACCCCATAGCCTCGATTGCGGCCAGAACCGTCAAATCGCCCCACTCAGCCGCCCAATCGGCCAACACCCACGGATTACCGCTCGGAGGAACATCAGAGGGGAAATAGACATTTGCATCATGGGTGCCGGTCGCAGTTTTGATGCCGAGCGGGCGCAGATCATAGTCAAACCCACCCTCGTAGAAATCCAGCCGCGCCACATCCTGCACCGACAATCCCGTCAGATACAGCCCCTTGGCCGTTGCACCTTTTTGCGTCGCCAACATCGGATGCGCTTGGCCTTTGACCCAGTATGACGCGAAATCCGGCAGGTTCGCCTCTTGGAAAGACTCCAGCGAAAGCGCACGGCCCAGCACAACTTCCAGCAAAGGACGGTGCGCTAACGTGCCGTAAAAGAACAGATTTTTCACGTTCTAAGCAAAGCGGTGCTCGGCCCTACCGCTTACAACAGCGATAGCAATCCCGCCGATAAACAGAGTCCCGAGGATCTCGGGTGTGGCCATTATTGTCCCGTACTTAATCATCAACTGGAACACCCCGACCACAGCCTCGACCGGACCATCATAGCGTTTGCGCAATGACAGTTTTAGCATCTCGATGATCGAATGGGCCAACAGCACCCAGAATACAATCGCAACCGTTGCGGTTATGCCTGACGTAATCGAGGCGCTCAAATTCGGGTGCGCACGTGGCCCCATCATCAGCCAGCCCAGAACAAAGCCAAACAAGGCATTGAATTCGGAAAACCGTCCAAAAGCCGTGCCCTCGGGCATCAACGGTTTGAACCTTTCCGAAACATACCACACAAGTATGGCAAATAACACGGCCCCAACGGCACGTCCTGCTGATGGCATCTATCCAGCCTCCAAATTTAGTTGTGCGGATTGTCCCTGTCCTAGATCGTTTGGTCAAGCGCTGTGATCAGCGTATCGATTTCCGCCTTGGAAGTGTAATGCACAAAGCTCAATCGCAAAACGCCCTTATTCGGGTCAATGCCCTGCGCCTGCAACGCCCGCACCGCATAAAAATCACCGCCACCAGCCATGATCCCCTTTGCGGCCAGCGCTGTTGCCACAGCCTCGGCATTGCCCGCCAACTCGACCGCAATCGTCGGGGCGCGCCCCTCGGCTTGCGTTGGTCCCAGCAACCGTGCCGAATTTTTCTGCCCCAGATAATCCAGCAGCGGCTGCATCAGCACAGTTTCAGCCCCGCGCATCAATCCGTGCACCGCAGCGGCCCGCGCCGACGCGCCAGCCTTGGCAGCAAAGTGATGCGCATATAGTTGATCCACATAATCCGCCATCCCCGCACAGGCCGCCACTTGCGCATGGTCCGGTCCCGCAGGGGTAAACCGTTTATAAAGGCTGTCGGCGTTGAAATAATGCCCCTGATTGGGCAACTCCATTCCCAAGGCGCGGCGGATCACCAGAATACCCTGATGCGGGCCGTAAGTTTTATAGGCCGAAAACATATAGATGTCCGCGCCGATTTCATCAACATTAACAAAGCCATGCGGCGCATAGCTAACCCCGTCAACACAGCTATAAGCCCCGTGATCGCGCACCATTTTGCAGATCAAAGCAACGTCGTTGATTTCACCCACCACGTTGGAGCAATGCGGAAAGCACACCAGCTTGACCTTATCATCCAACAGATTGGTCAGGTCGGCAGGATCCAGATGCCCCGTTTCAGGGTCCATCTGCCATTCACGCACCTCATAGCCCTCCTCGGCCAGTCGGCGCCACGGGCCGGTGTTGGCCTCGTGATCCTGATTGGTGACAATGATTGCGTCCCCCTGCGTCAAATGCTGGCGAAATGCCTGCGCCAGAACATAGGTATTCTGCGTGGTGGATGGACCGAATGACAACTCATCCGTATCCACCCCCATCATTGCCGCCAAACCTTCACGGGCCTCGTCCATCTCGGCTCCACCCAGACGCGACGCCTCATAGGGCGCATAAGGCTGCACCTTGCGGCTGTGGTAGAACCGGAACAAACGATCAATCACCGGCTTGCAGGTATAACTGCCGCCCGCATTTTCAAAGAACACCTGCCCCTGCAAGGAAGGTTCATCGAACGCAGGGAACTGGCCCCGCACAAAATCCAAATCTAGCTGCATATCGCCCTCAATAGAAAAGCCCTGACCAAATGGGTCTGGGCTTCACATTGTCTTTGTTTTTCCGCCGCATCAAGCATCTATTTTCAATTTTGCACCTTAGACGCGGCAACACAGATCAACCGCAGCCTTTGCCGCCGGATACAAATCATCCGCCGGACACCCCGTGCGGGCCCGCACCATCAACCCGCGTGCGGTGGCGGCCAGCATCACACCCAGATCATCGGCCGTTGGCATCGCAGGAATTTGCCCCTTGGCTTGCGCCCTTGCAATGCGCGCGGCCAATGTATGTTCAACGTTGTCAAAGGCACGCGTCAGCCTGTCGCGCAACTGCAAATTACACCCTGCCGTATCCGCCAAGGCCCCCGCCACCAGACAGCCCAGCGTTTCATGATCGCGGGTTGCAAAATCAACCACCCCGTTCAGGAACGCCGCAAGGTCCACCCGAATATCACCATCGCCCGCCAAATGCTGCATCACCGGCGCAAAGCGCACATCGCTGTAATGGGTGATCGCGGCCAGAAATAGCCCCTGTTTGTCGCCGAACATCTGGTACAGGCTGGCGCGCGGCACGTTCATTGCGCGGCACAACACATCGATTGACGCCGCAGCATAGCCCTGCGCCCAGAAAACCCGCATCGCGGCCTCTAGCGCTGCTGTCTGACTAAACCCTCGCGGGCGGCCACGTTGTCGAACGGCGGGCCTCTGATCACTTATTTTTGAACTCATCGTTCTTAAAGTAGCTGGAGCTTTTGGATTATGCAATATATGAAACGCTCATTCTGTAAATCAAAGGACGATCAAATGACACGTACAAAACTGCTCGACATCACTCCCGTCACACTGGAAACCGCAACCGGCGACGTGGCGGAAATCCTGAAAGCCACCAAAGCCAAATTAGGCTTTATCCCCAATATGTACGGCTACATGGGGGCCCTGCCCGGCGTTTTGACCGGCTATATGGCGTCTTACAACAGCTTCCGCGAAAACGCAGGCTTTGCCCCTGCCGAACAAGAGGTGGTGTTCCTAAGTGTCAGTGCGGTGAACGGCTGCACCTATTGCACCGCCGCCCACTCGATGATCGCCGATAAAATGTCAGGCGTCCCCGCCGACAGCCTAGCCGCATTGCGCGATGGCAGCCCCCTGCCCGATGCGCGGCTGAATGCTTTGGCCACGTTCACCCGCACAATGGTCGAAAAGCGCGGGATACCGGACAAATCCGAGGTGGACACGTTCCTTGCCGCAGGGTTCACATCGCAGCATGTGCTGGGCATTGTCCAAGCCATCGCCTGCAAGACCTACTCAAACTATGTGAACCATCTGGCTGGAACTGAAGTTGATGAAGCGTTTGCGCCTTATAAAGTCGCTGAATAAAAGGCTGTGGGGGGCGTAACATTGCCCCCCCGCTCTAAATTCACCCATTCACATCCACCACCACTCGCCCCTTGACCTGACCCTTCAAAATGTCACGCCCCAACTGCGGCAGATCACTCAGCGTGGCGGGCTGGATCATGCTTTCCAGCTTGTCCATCGGCAAATCCTGCGCGATCCGTGCCCATGCCCGCACGCGGTTCGCGTAAGGTTGCATCACGCTATCAATCCCCAGCAGGTTCACCCCGCGCAGCAGGAACGGGATCACGGTGGCGTTCAACTGCGCCCCGCCAGCCAAACCCACAGCCGCAACCGAGGCCCCGTATTTCATCTGACCCAAAACCCGCGCCAACATGTCACCGCCAACTGCATCGACACAGCCCGTCCAAGTTTCGGCCTCTAGCGGGCGTTTCACTGTCTCGTTGATATCCTCACGCGCCACGATTTGTGTCGCCCCTAGTGATGTCAGATACTCCGCTGCCTCTGGCCGCCCCGTCACCGCCGCCACTTCATGGCCAAGGTTCGCCAAAATCGCCGTCGCGACTGATCCAACGCCGCCCGCCGCCCCCGTCACCAGCACAGGGCCATGCCCCGCAACCAGCCCGTGATCCTCGAGCGCCATCACCGCCAGCATCGCGGTGAACCCCGCCGTGCCGACCGCCATTGCTTGGCGTGTGGTCAGACCTTCGGGCAGCGGCACCAGCCAATCGGCCCGCACCCGCACCTTTTGCGAATACCCGCCCCAATGGGCCTCGCCGACGCGCCAGCCGGTCAGAACCACCTTATCACCCACCTTGTAACGCGCATCCGTGCTGTCCTCGACCACACCGGAAAAATCAATGCCAGGAATGTGCGGGTAATTGCGCACCAGCCCGCCACCGGGGCCAATGCACAGCCCGTCCTTATAGTTCACCGTGGAATAATCGACCGCCACCGTGACTTCGGATTCCGGTAAGCGGTCAATGGAAATCTGCTGCACGGATGCGCTGGTTTTGCCTTCGTCGTTCTTTTCGACGATCAATGCGTTGAATGTCATGTCGGTTTCCTTTTCCTATGCCAGATATTCATCTGGAATGAATGGCAAATCTGTATCGTCCGGTTTGGCACCGGCAGCGGTTAGCATCGCGTGGACCTGACCCCGATGATGGGTCTGGTGATTGAATACCTGCATCACGCATACTGCTTTTGGTTTGGTAAAATCGCGCTGCAAGACAGCGGAATGCCACGAAAATTCGCCCTCCAAATCTGCCTGCGAAACACGCGGGCCCCAGTCAATAAATCGCGCATCTGCCACTATGCGGGATTGCTTCAGCTCCTCCCAACCGGCAATGACGATGCCGCCTTTATCAGTGGGTGGTTCCCATCCGTCAAAGCGGCTCATCCACAGGGTATCGCCCCACAGGATGTGGGCCAATGTGTCGTGAATGGATTTGAAAAACGCCCCCCGATCCTTGCGCCGCGCCGCGTCATCCAATGTGTCGGCCGCACCATAAAGGCTATGATTTTGCCATTTGTTATAACGCGCCATCATCTGCACATATTCGGGCGTGATCATTCCCCATACCCCTTGGGCACCGCAATATCCGGCAGCCCTTTGGCGCGTTTCTGCAACGCGCGGCCAATCACCACGCGGCTGATTTCAGTGGTGCCGTCAACAATCCGCAACATCTGCGCAAGGCGCGACAGGCGGTCCATGCCGTATTCCTTCAACAACCCCGAGCCACCCAGCACCTGCGTGCAGGTATTCGCGGCATCCACCGCCGCATCGGGCACAAACCGTTTGGCGTGCGCGGCCATCACCGGCCCCTCATCGGTTCCCAGCGCGTTGGCCGCCGCGCGGTATAACAGGCGCGACGCTTCAAGGTTGGTCGAAACGTCCCCCAACATCCACTGGATGCCTTCAAGATCAAGGTTCTTGCCGCCAAACATTTTGCGCCGCGATGAATAGGCCAGCGCGATGTCCAATGCGCTTTCCATTAACCCGCAGCACCCAGCGGCAATCGAGACTCGCGCGATGTCGATGGCCATCAGCGAGCCTTGTAAGCCCTGCCCGATTGGCAGGATGATGTTGTCCTCGGACACGATCACATCTTTGAAATACATCTCGGCCAGCGGCAGGTGTTCATAGGATGGCGTGTCGTAACGCGGTCCGAACGAAACCCCTTTGGCATCCTTGGGTATGGCAATCATCGCCATATCCTTGTGGCCTAGATCATCCGAAGTTTTCACCACAGTCAGGTAAACATCCGCCTCATCCGCCAGCGACACCCAAGCCTTGGCCCCGTTGATCGTCCATGTGCCGTCGCCGTTAATCACCGCGCGGGTATACATCGTCATCGCATCGGACCCTGATTGCGGTTCGGTCAGCGCAAAATTGGCCAGTTTGCGCCCGTTGGTCAAATCCTTGGCCCATTCCTGCTTGAACGCCTCGGTGCCGAACCCGCAGGTCGCATAGGTGCAAATATTGTGCATCGACAGTGCGAACGCATAGGCCCCGTCACCCTTGCCCAACTCCTCGTAAACGCGGATGCCCTCGCCCAGTGGCAAGCCCTGCCCGCCCCATTCTTCGGGCGCATATAGGCCGGTCAGACCGGCGGCCCCCGCAATCAATGACGCCGCGCGCGGCCACTCGCCGGATGCGTTCCAGTTGTCCACGTTGGGTTTGATCACATCGTCGCAATGTTGCTGTGCCGCTTCCAGTATCTTGTCGATTTTGGTGCCCATTGGTGTATCCCCCGTTTTTGAGTCGTTAATTGTCTTACATTTGGATGGACCTTGCCACAGCGCCAATTGTTGGATGGACCTTGCCACAGCGCCAATTGTCTGACAAATGAAATCTTATGAAAACCGATCTGGAAACCAGCCGCGAACTGTCGGTGCAAATCGCCGAGGCAATCCGTGACGCGATAATCAGCGGCACCTTGATCGTGGATGAGCGCCTGCCAAGCGAGGCCGAGTTGAGCGACAAATTCAACGTTTCGCGCCCCACGGTGCGCGAGGCGTTGAAACGGCTGGCGGCGCAAAACCTGATCCGCACCCAGCGCGGCGCAACGGGTGGTGCATTTGTGAACCGGTTGCGGTTTGAAGATGCCTATGGGCAACAGATCACCACCTCCACCCTGCTGCTGTCAATGAACGAAGTCGATTTTGAAACCGCTTGCGAGGCACGGTTCACGCTGGAACGCGCCTGTGCCCCGCTGTCAGCCAAACGCCGCACGGCCGACCATCTGGCGACCATGCGGGCCGAAATTCACCGGCAAGGCCAACCTGGCCTGTCTGACGAGGGGTTCTGCGCCTCTGACGTGGCCTTTCACCGTGCATTGGTGGATGGGGCGGGCAACCCTGTGTTGTCCTATCAGTTGGCCGGTGCGATCGAGGCGATCGAGCCGTTGATGAACATGATCACCTTTTCGGCGCGATCCCGAAAGCAAATCGTGGCCCTGCATACCGAGATTGCCGATGCAATCGAGGCGCATGATGGCGCGATGGCCGATAGCGCATTGCAGGCGCTAGCGACCTATACGATGACTCTGGCGCGCGATGTTGCGGCACGTAAAAAGCAGTTAACCGCAGATTAACTATAATGGCACAGATTACAGGGTATGACATATAAACAATCCCCCCTGTCGCCTGATATCTGGGCGCGAAGTCTTTACGTCAAAAGCCGTTCAAAGAGGCGAGGTGATCCGCCGCAAGACCCGTGACATCGAGCGGTACGCCGGTATCGAGCGGTTTCGCAAAGAACTGCAACGCCGCGGGTTCCGCGCTGTTGAAAACGCAGGACAGATCATCATCTTCTGCAATCAGGAACCCCTGCGCCATTTCAATTAAAGCAAAACCAATCCAAGTGGATTCTTGAATACGATTAGATTGATTTTGGTCTAGCGACTGTTTTCTTTCAAAGAAAACAAACTGAAATCTTATAAAGATTTCATATCACCCAGCATTTGACGCATTCCTGCTTGGCGTTTGTTCACCTGTGCCTTCCCCGTGCTGTATCCTCCGCTCCTCTTCATGCCTGATCAATTTGGGCTTTGCACTTTTCAATGACGCCCCATGCGCATAAACATTTATGACCCATTGTAACCAAGGATATTCACCCATGATCAAGCCGTTGATTTTTTCAATATTGATTTCGACATTGGGCATGCCATCTTCTGTAGGCACAGAAGACCTGTTCTACCCAATGAGAACCGATTGGAGCAAGAGTGAAAATAAAGTGAATATTTCCGCCTACATATTCAATGACCTTAATGGAAACGGCAGCTATGACATTGGTGATCGGGCATTGGCAGATATTGCAGTTAGCCTATCTCGGGGTGGAACGCCAATCGCGGCCAACCGGACTAATCTGAACGGATTTGCCAACTTTCTGGCCTCGACAACACTGGAAGACTCGCCACTGTCCTCTGCAGGGAGTTATGAATTCAGCGCCCTGATCCCGCGTGGTTGGCGTGTGACCACGGGCAATCAAACACAACAGCGCAAACTGATCGCAATCGAAGGCTCTCCCGCGGGTCTGGGCCTGTCTGAAATACTGACCCCGATTGGTATTGCCCGCAATACATTCATCCGCGGTACCTATCTTGGCGAAATGGATGGGCATATCGAGCTGCAACAAGATGGCAGCCCCGTCGCAATGCTCGACGTCACCGAAAACGACCAATTCATCTGGAGCGTAAAGCGCGGGAAATATACGCTGATTACCAACGGGGAGCCACGACCAGTTGTCGTTGGGAACTATCCGGTCGATGTCGGATTGGTTGGCGTGCCTGTAGCTGGCTATGTCAACGGCACAACTAGTGGCAACCATATCCTCTACACCAGTTCCGGATATCCCGGCAGGATTTACGCCGACGATCCGTTTTCGTTTCTGACCGTAAACTTGTCCACTGCATGGCCTAATAGCGAAGGAGAAGAGGCCATATTTCGCTATTACCGGGATGATGTATTGGTGATGACCGACACGATCGGATTATCAGCCTATCATCCGATCAGCTATCAACCCCTAATCGAGGGCATAACCAGCGTAGAAATCAGCACCAAACATTACTGGCAGATGGTGATTGATGATCTGGTTGTATCAACACCCCCCCTGATTGCGCGTCCATTCGTTCATAGAAGCCTTGTAAACCTTGCATGACTTGCTTACGTATTAGCTGTCCCTTCGGGGAATATGGATATAAACGCGCATGTAATAAGCGGATCGGACCCGGGGGCGGTACCCGGCGACTCCACCAAACATCCTTCTTTGGGGATCATGGGGTCGAAACAGGATCGACGAACGTCTAAAGATGTTAGCTTTATCTCGGTGAGTTACCACCGTTATCGGTACATAAAAGCTAGTTGCAAATGACAACAAAGCTCCAATGGCTCTGGCTGCGTAAGCGGTCCGATCTATTGAAATCTTAAGTCCTTACGCTTAGCAGCCTAAGGCGGGGTTCGCAGGCACCTGGCAACAGAAGCCTGCACCTAATTCTCTGTAAACCTATAGCAAACTCACGCTCCCGTCGGGCTCGTCGGCGTGGGTTTCGTATTTCGCCTGAAATGCCCTTGGTTAATACGTCGGTTGTTTTCGGGGCTTTCTGTCCTGGCATTGCTACGGTTGCCGCCACAGTAGGCGGGGCAAACCCGCCTCCGGTCAACGCCCAGGGCTTGGCAAGTGTTGTGGGTTGCACCTCACCTCTCAATTCGCGCAACAGGCTGCGATGGTCTGCGGTGAGTTGCACCGTTTGAGCAATTTTTGCGCGTGTCGCAGTCAGATAGCGCTGCCATTTCTCCGGATCAAGCAGGATAATCCCGGACGGATTTTCCGCACCCCAGCCAGTGTCATAGACCTGCTTGCCCATTAATACAGCCTGATAAGTGCCCGCCGAAAACAGCGAGGTGAAATCCAACCCCGCTGCACCGAATTTCTGAAAATAAGTAGCGACATCCACCCCGTCAATCACGCCACCACGCGCAAAAGGATTGACATAACCGATAGGATTGCCGCTGCGATCAACGTTCCAGTGATCAAACAAGACACCCAGCTTGAAAGTAGCGTTGCAGGTTTGCAGTAATTCCTGTTCGGATATCCCCGCCGATTTCAACGTTCGCGGCATGCTGGGGACTGTCGCCTCGCCCACGCCAACGGTGGGAATGTTTGGCGATTCAATCAGCGTTATTTTCAACTTGTCGCCGGAATTTGCCCCCGTTTTACAAAGCGAAGTCAGCAGCAATGCCGACATCCAGCCTGCCGTCCCGCCACCAACAATGGTAATATTGCGAATTGGTTTTGCCACAGCTCTTCCCCCAAAGGCCAAAACAAGATTGATTTGTTGATAAGATGCTGCGCCCAAAATTGCGCTTGCGGATACTGAATAATTTCACAAAGCTTACCCGAATTTCAGGCACAAGTATAGCAACCTGCGGTTTTGTAATCCTTTGCGGGGTAAGTGGCCGACGCCTACGCGATTTTCACCCGCACCTTACCAGGACTTATGCCAAAATGTCGCCGGAAAGCACGGCTAAAGGCAACTTCGGATTCGTATCCCACCCGATGCGCGGATTGCGACACTGTCAGCCCCTGCCCCTGCATGAAATCCCGTGCCAGACACATGCGCCACAGCGTCAGATAGGCACTTGGTGTGGTGCCGGTTTTCACCCTGAAATGAAACGCAAAGGCCGAGCGTGACATGCCCGCCGCCGCGGCCATATTGCCTAATGTCAGGGGCTGCTCGGGGCTTTGATGAATCAGCTGGATTGCGCGCGCCAGTCTGGGATCTGACAGATCCTTTGATAAACGTGGGTCGGTTGCTTTTTTCCGACAGGTTTGTGCGGATGATCTGAACCAGCAATATCTCGGCCAGTTTTTCAACCCCCGCCGTTGTCCCCGGCGCATTCCGGTTCATTTCACGCACCAGAACGCGGATCCCTTCGGATACATCCTGTGCCGCATCGGGGGCAGTTGATTTTATATGAGTGACGGTTGGCAATTCATCCATCAGCGGGTGCCGGATATCTTGGCGATACTCGTAATGGCCGCACAGCAATTGCGTGGCGACAGGACCATCCGCAAACAGCGGTGCCTCGCTGGACAGGGATTGCATGAACTCGGGCCCGGAAACGGGCTGGCAAACTGATGCATCCGAAATCACATGCGCCGCCCCTTTGGGGAACAGGAATATGTCCCCCGCCACCCCCTGAAGGGTCTGATCACCGATCATAACAACGCACTGCCCCCGCAACACCGCGTGAAACTGCGCCACCTCTCCCACCTGCATCGCCATCCCCCAAGGGGCGCAAAAATCGCGCAGGAAATAGACACAGCTTTTCAACTGGATCAGTCGCAAAACATCGCTAAACGCATCTGGCATATCGGCCTCTTCGTCTCTATTTCGGTTCTGTCCACCCTATAGCAGATAAGCCCCAAAGTCCCGATACCAGACATAGTCATGGACGATCTGCACATATATCCAGACTATCAGTCATTCCAAGTCTTTGCATTTCGAGAAACGGTAATACTCCATACATCAACAAAAACGGAGACAAATCAATGCAACAAAATATTCAAAAAGCTTTAATGACAACACTTGGCGCGGCAACTCTTAGCATCATTTCCGCGACAAATGCTATTGCCCAAGAAGGATTTGACCCGACAAAAGGGGTCGGTTTACCCGCTGCTGATCTGATCTTTGAAAACATCAATCCTGCCTTCAAAATGGCCGCAGCTTATGGCAATCGTAATGTCGGCGCGCATGGCTCGTTTGGCCAGTTCCCTGCCAATTTCATCACCCCGCTGCATACCCATACCGGGGCCTACCACGGTGTGGTAATCAAAGGGCAAATGACCAACCCGTTTGAAGGGGATAAAAACCCGCCAGTGCTTGAGGCTGGCTCATATTGGTACGTGCCCGCCGGTATGGAGCACGCCACAGCCTGCGTATCCGACACCCCGTGCGAGTTCTACTTTTACGCCGACGGGGCGTTTGATTTTCAGGTGGTTGAATAAACCAACCGTGCGGGGTGTGCTGTCGCTACTGCACACCCCGCCTGCAAAACAGGCTTGCCCTTTTATCATATCCTTCCTACCCTGACTGCATGTTCATTCATCGCCCGCCCGCCCTGCTCCTGCCCCTCGTCTTGATGCTTGCGCCCACTCTGGTTGCTGCCTTCGATCTGTCGGCAAAACAAATCGGCAGCATCACCCGTTGGCAGACCGACAGTGGCAACACTTCGGTCGAACTGCTGGCGCGGGATGGGAAACTGTTCAAACTGGCGTTCACAAGGGACAATTCCAAAGGCCAGCCCGATTTTGCCATCCTTTGGGTGCGCAAAGATGGGCAAGTGGTCGAGCGCACCGACAGCACCGGCGAATGGACCCGCTTTAAGCCACATAATTGTGTGCTCACCCTTGGCAAATGCCGCTACACCGAAAAACACAGCTTTGCCCCAAAACGCAAGATGATCCATGTGGCGTCACGGGCGGGCGACAAGATCATTTATGCGCTGTATCACACCAAGGTCAGTCCCGCCAATCTGGTTCAAAAAGGCGCGTTCACCGTTGATCAATACGGTTCCATGATTGACCGCGATTATGTCGGGATGGATGGGAAGCCACGTTGGGCGCGGCGAGTTGGCGATGCGCAATCCGGCAATTAACCAGATGGCGGAATGTCGTTTTACTCTATTCGGGCAACGCATATTGACGCGGTTTATGGTGCGCATATTGTGGTTACTTATAATGTGATACAAATAGCGGCTGTGCAGGACAAAGCTGCCGTTGGTCGATATCCGTCAAATCCCAGAAATCCGGTAACTTTACAATTTCTAGAAGAACAGTAAAATTATCGAATGCTTAATACAGAAAAGGGTTTCAATGTCAGATATTAATCTATGGATTGTTCTGGGTGCCGCATTTCTTGGTGGTTTGGTTCCGGGGCCGGGCATGCTTGCAATTGCGGGCACAGCAATGGCACGCGGGCGACGGTATGGATTTGCTGTGGCGTACGGGATGACGGCTGGGGGTTTTGTTTGGGCAACGTTTGCCGGACTTGGAATGGGGGCGGTTCTGTTGTCGAACCAATGGCTGTTTGACTCGTTGAAATATGCGGGTGCAGCCTATCTGGGATGGCTTGGCTGGCGTTCGGCACGGGCGGCAATGAGGCCTGATCACGCGATGGCAACCAAGGATGTGGGGGCGGATTCATTGTGGATTTCGGCAGTGCGTGGAGCATTGATACATTTAACCAATCCAAAAGCACTGATCTTTTGGGGATCAATATTCGCCATTGGACTAAAACCAGGCGCGCCACCCGTTGCGATGCTTTGGGTCATTGCTGTCAGTATGCTGGTGAACGTGTTTCTAATGACCACCTATGCCTTGGTTTTTTCCAAGCCGGGCATGATGGCGGGCTATGTTCGGTTTCGCAGATGGATTGAAGGGGCATTTGCCACCTTCTTTGGCGGAGCTGCGATATACTTGGTCACGTCGCGGGAACACTGAGGGAATTAGGCCTAGCCCATGACAGAATTGGTGAAGTAACTTTGGCCTAAAAGCCGCAGTTTTCACCTCACTCACCACCATACTCTCCAGAAAAACCTCATATGCGTTTCATATGGTTTTCATATGCAATTCATATCCTCCGTATTGACTTTGCACGCCCCGTTTGGCACCCTTACCCCATGGGGCTACACCGCGAACGCCCCGTGAGGCTCTGGCCAAAGATTCGCATCCCCTGACCCTTCAGAAAGGATGCACTATGGCCTCGTTAAACGAAATTACCCCCGCCCAGTTAATGCGCCTGATCGGCACCCCTGCCGCCCCTGTCATTGTCGACATCTGCATTGACCCGGATTTTGCCGAAGACCCGCGCCTGATCCCGACGGCGTTTCGCGCGCCACACAACGACATGCCAGCCCTTGTTGAACGTCTTAACGGACGACCCGTGGTGGTGGCCTGTCAAAAGGGCAAAAAGCTGTCCCAAGGGGTGGCCGCCTATTTGCGGTGCGAGGGCATTGCAGCCGAATATTTGCAAGGCGGCGTCTATGGTTGGCGGGATGCAAACCTGCCGCTGATCCCTGCGAGCGCCCTGCCCGCAATGGTAAATGGCAGCACCCTGTGGGTAACAAAACATCGCCCGAAAATTGACCGCATTGCTTGTCCGTGGCTGATCCGGCGCTTTGTTGATCCATCCGCGCGTATCCTGTTTGTCGCCCCAAGCGAGGTCGCCGATGTGGCCGAAAAACTGGGCGCGACCCCGTTTGATATTGAAGGCGTATTCTGGAGCCATCGCGGTAACAATTGCACCTTCGACACTTTGTTGGCAGAGCTTAAACTGGAAACAGATGCGCTGATGCACCTTGCTACCGTGGTGCGCGCTGCTGACACCAACCGCCATGACCTTGCGCCCGAGGCCGCAGGCCTTTTGGCAATATCTGTTGGGTTATCAAGACAATACAAAGACGACTTACAGCAGGTTGAGGCCGGAATGCAGATCTATGATTCCCTATACCGCTGGGCGCGCGACGGTTCCGATGAAACCCACAGCTGGCCCAACAACCAAGGGTCCGCAAAATGAGCGGGGCTGAATTTGTCCAACCCGGTTTGGCTGAGGCCACCCGCGTTTTTGCTCGCATTGGCCTGCTGTCATTCGGTGGCCCCGCCGCACAAATTGCCGTGATGCACCGTGAATTGGTCGAGGAACGCCCTTGGCTGACGGAACAGCAATTCCTGAACGCGCTGTCGTTTTGCATGTTGCTGCCCGGCCCCGAAGCTACGCAAATCGCCACCTATGCCGGCTGGCGGTTGCACGGGGTGCGCGGTGGGCTGATCGCCGGATTGCTGTTCGTGGTGCCCGGCGCACTTGTGGTGCTGGCTTTGGCCGTTGGTTACGCGCTCTACGGCAAAATCCCATGGGTCGAGGCGATGTTTATCGGGGTCAAAGCCGCCGTTGTGGTGATCGTGATCGAAGCGCTGTTGCGGGTGGCGCGAAAGGCGTTGAAAGGATGGGCGCACTGGATCATTGCGGCCCTGTCGTTCGTCGGCATCTTTTTCCTGACCCTGCCCTTTCCGTTGATCATCGCAATGGCCGCCCTATATGGATACGCCACCCAACGCAGCGCCGATGACCCGCCGCCCCACCCAAAAGGCGCGAACCCGTTGCGCACCATCGCCATCTGGCTGGTGATCTGGTGGGCACCGGTGGCCGCGCTATGGGCTGCTGGTGCAACATTCCTCACCCAGATCGGCGTGTTCTTTGCCAAACTGGCGGTCGTCACCTTTGGCGGCGCCTACGCGGTGCTGGCCTATATGACCCAAGCGGCTGTGTTTGAACACGGCTGGCTGACCACGCCGCAAATGATGGACGGGCTGGGGTTGGCCGAAACCACACCGGGGCCGTTGATACTGGTCACTGAATTCGTCGCCTTCATGGCCGGGTTTGGCCAATACGGGCTGGGCATGGGTATCGCGGCGGCATTGCTGGCGCTCTGGGTTACCTTTGTGCCCTGCTATCTGTGGATATTCACCGGCGCCCCCTACATTGAATGGATCGCCACCCGCCCGCGCCTGTCAGGCGCTTTATCCGCCATCACCGCCGCCGTGGTCGGGGTGATCCTGAACCTGTCGCTATGGTTCGCGCTGCATGTGTTTTTCGGCAGCGTTACGGCCATTAAACTCGGCCCTGTCACCCTGTTCACCCCGGATTTGGCCACGCTGGACGGACGGGTAGTGGTCTTGGCCCTGCTTTCCGGCGTGATGATCCTGCGCCTGCATATGGATTTGCTTAAGGTCTTGGCGCTGGTTGCCATCGGAGGCGTGGTGCTGTCGCAATTTTGAGCGCTTGCCCCTTCCCTTCGCGCCAGAATTGCTTATGCTCAACGCATCATCCGCCAAAGGGGCCGCCAAGCATGTCTTCAGACACCATCGACTATGGAAACCTGATGCACCGCGCCATGCGTTCGCTGATCAAGGAAGTGCTAAACGATATTGCCAAAGACGGCCTGCCCGGGCAGCACCATTTCTTTATCACCTTTGACACCATGCACCCCGATGTGGAAATCGCCGATTGGCTGTCGGACCGTTATCCGGGCGATATGACCATCGTGATCCAGCACTGGTTCGACAATCTGGATGTTGGTGATGTCGGCTTTGCCATCACCCTGAATTTTGGTGACAACCCAGAACCGCTGTATGTCCCCTATGATGCAATCGTCACCTTTGTTGACCCTTCCGTCGAATTTGGTCTTCGATTTGACAGCCACGAGGACGGCGAACAAGACGCCGAAGTGGTGTCGATAGAAACAGCCGAACATGACGATGTTCCCGAAGCCCCGATGGTTGAGGCCCTTGATGATGACGAGCCGCCCAAAGATGCCGAAGTCGTCAGTCTGGACAGTTTTCGCAAGCCATAATCCTGCGCTAAAGAACTTTTTGTAACACGTTGGTTTCATGATTAAAAACATTCCTCTATTTTTACATCAAGCCATAAGAAACCCCTCCGGTGTCGGGGCTGTTATTCCATCAAGCCGCTCATTAGGGCGATTGATGGCTGGCCAGATTGACCCAAATAACGGCCCTGTGGTCGAAATTGGCCCTGGTACAGGCGCGATCACCCGCCAAATACTGGCCGCAGGCATTTCACCGCAGAACCTTACGCTATTTGACATGAGCAAAGGGTTTTGCAAGCACCTGAAACAGCAGCACCCCGATGTCAGTGTGCACAACCGGATGGCACAGGATATGGCCAGTTTGGGCATTTCCGACCTTGGGGCCGTGGTCAGTGGCCTTCCCTTGTTGAACATGCCTATTAATATGCAAATGGATATCGCCAAATCTGTATTCTTGGCCCTGAAACCCGGCGCACCGATGATCCAGTTCACCTATGGGACCAAACCACCGCTGGCCCCAGAAGTACGCACCGAACTGGGGCTGGAATGGTCAAGCAGCCGTCGAATATGGTTTAATCTGCCGCCAGCCACGGTATATGTATTCAATCAGCCGAGATAACTTTGGTTTTCATCGGCCTGTGCTTATACATAACTGCCACAATTAACCGAGGATGCCGCCATGACCCAGACCCGCACCGAAACCGATAGTTTTGGCCCGCTGGAAGTGCCCATTGACAAATACTGGGGCGCACAGACACAACGATCCTTGATGAACTTTCCCATCGGATGGGAACGTCAACCGATCGCGATTGTGCGCGCACTGGGTGTGATCAAAAAGGCTTGTGCGCAGGCCAATATGGATCTGGGCAAACTGGATGCCGATAAAGGCAACGCCATTATTACAGCCGCCACTGAAGTCATCGACGGCAAACTGGACGATAATTTCCCGCTGGTTGTGTGGCAAACTGGGTCCGGCACCCAGTCCAACATGAACGCAAACGAAGTGATCGCCAACCGCGCCATCGAAATTCTTGGCGGCGAGATTGGCAGCAAAACGCCGGTGCACCCGAATGACCACGTGAACATGGGGCAATCCAGCAACGATACCTTTCCCACCGCGATGCACATCGCCACCGCCACCGCCGCCCATGACGTGCTGCTGCCTGGCCTTGCTACGCTGCATTTCGCGCTGGACGCCAAGGTGCGCGAATTTGACGGCATCATCAAGATCGGGCGCACCCACACGATGGACGCTACCCCGCTGACATTGGCACAGGAATTTTCCGGCTATGCGCATCAGGTGGCCATGGGAATTGAACGGATCAAGGGCGCGCTTGTGCGCATCCATGAATTGGCCCAAGGCGGCACCGCCGTTGGCACCGGCCTGAACACCACACACGGCTGGGCCGAAACGGTTGCGGCGAATATGGCGCGGATCACCGGTCTGCCCTTTGTCACCGCCCCCAATAAATTCGAGGCCTTGGCAGCGCATGACGCGATGGTTGAAATATCCGGTACTCTAAAAACGGTTGCCTCGTCGCTCTATAAAATAGCCAATGACATTCGCCTGCTCGGGTCCGGCCCGCGCTGTGGCCTTGGCGAACTGATCCTTCCCGAAAACGAGCCGGGATCATCGATCATGCCCGGTAAGGTCAACCCAACGCAGGTCGAGGCGATAACACAGGTTTGCATTCAGGTGATGGGCAATGACGCCGCTGTCGGCTTTGCCGGCTCACAAGGGCATTTTGAATTGAACGTCTATAAGCCAATGATGGCCTATAATGTGCTGCAATCCATCCAGTTGTTGGGTGATGCGACGGCGACATTCACCAAAAACTGTGTAGTCGGCATTCAGGCTGACAAGGGGCGGATTGATCAACTGATGCGCGAAAGCCTTATGCTGGTCACAGCACTTGCGCCTGAAATCGGCTATGACAACGCTACCAAAGTGGCCAAAACCGCGCATAAAAACGGCACCACCCTGAAAGAAGAAGCCATCGCGCTGGGGTTTGTCGATGCCCAAACATTCGAGCGCGTGGTGCGCCCTGAAAAAATGATCGGTCCCAAAGACTGATGAAAGATATTGTAAACCTCAATCGCGTGCGCAAGGCTCGGGCGCGGGATGACAAACGTAGTGTCGCTGATGCCAATGCCGTAAAATTTGGCCGCACCAAGGCCGAACGTATTGCCCAAGTCGCCATTAGTGACAAAGCCAGCAAAATGCTGGACCAACATATGCTGGACGAGGAATGAATGCGCGACCCAAGAAACATTCCCTAACCCTGAGGGGCCACCGCACCAGCGTTTCGCTGGAAGACGAGTTCTGGCAGGCATTTCGTGATATAGCCGCCGCCAAAAGGCAACCACTTAACGTATTGGCCGCCGAAATAGACGCGCAGCGCACAGGCGACGCGGGCCGGATTGATACCGGCCTTGCGTCAGCTATTCGATTGTTTGTGTTAAGGTATTATCGGGATGCGCCCATGCGCACGCCCGATAATCAGTGACTTTTCGGACCGTATAGGGCCGCGCGCAAGTCAATCGCTTGGTTGTAATCACGGCGTTCGCAATCTGACAACACGATTTTGGCCTTGGCAGAGCGGCGAAAATCATCCTGAAACAGGCTTTGGAACTCTTCAACAGTTGGGCCAACTGGCATCTTGTTGCGATCTTTGGATTTACGCCATCCAATCCTGAAAGATGGTATAGCAATTCTAACCAGCGCCCGAGGCGCTGTATCGTTTAACAAATCAGTGGCAGCCGATTCAGTAGACATATTCAATCCCCCGTATGTTTCGTGTTACAGACTTGGGTCTCGTTAAAGTAGATTTCAACAAAACCCGAGGGGGAAAAGGATTGACCTTACGTCATTTCTGACGATTTTAGCCAAATTTGTCTAGTTACGCGGCGTCACAGTTAACCATATCCCCTCTTTAGAACGCAAAGTCAGGTGTGCAATCGGCACGGCTGGGCGGGATTTAACCAGTTCAAACCGATACGCCCGTACCAACATAGACAGGATCAACGGCCCCTCGAGCATGGCAAAACCGCTGCCCGGACACACCCTTGGCCCTGCGGAAAACGGGATATAGGCATCTCGCATACATTGCTTGCCCTCCTTGGTGTGAAACCGCATCGGGTCGAACTCATCAGGCCGATCCCAGATTTTAGTGTGCCGGTGCAGGTGCCACGCCGACAGGATCACTTGCGATCCCTTTTTAATCTTGCGGTTGCGAAATTCGACAGGGCAAGCCGCCTCGCGCACGGTGGCAGGCACCGGCGGATATAACCGCATGGTTTCGCGAAACACATCGCGCGAGATGCGCAATTTGCTGACGGCAGAAAAGTACGCTTTTTTCGGGTTGATCACCTCAAGCGCCTCATCCGCGACCTTGTCCTGCCATTCAGGGTATAGCGCCAGCATATAGAGCGACCACGCCAATGCAGACGCACTTGTTTCATGCCCTGCCAGGAAAAAGATCGCCACCTGATCGACCATTTCTTCGGTGTCAAAACATTTGCCGGTTTCTGGGTCCGGTGTGGTCATGATCTTGGTGGCCAGATCATCGGGGGCGGTACCCGCATCAATTTCGGCGCGACGTTCGGTTGTGATCTGGCGGATCAAACCGCGAATGACCTCGGCGGTTTCCTTGCTGCGTTTAGAGGCAAAATTCGGTAACCATTTGAGCTTTGGCAACAAGCTCGACATGTTGGCAAACGGCATCGAGCGTTGGTAATCTTTGAACTCGTCAAACACGCCAGCTGCGGTTTCATCGGTGATCGGTAGCGAAAACAAAGTGCGGAAAATTACATCCGCGGCCACATGCGAGGTCATGCTTTCCACCTCGACCGGTCCCTTGCCAGTCTGCCCTTCCAGACGATCAACCGCCGCCACCGCACTGTCCCACATTTTCGGGAATACTTCGCGCAAACGGCCACCTTCAAACGCCGGATCAATAATGCGGCGCTGGTGTTTCCAGTCCTCCCCACTGGACAGGAACAGTGAATTGCCTAGCAAGGCCGCCAGACCATCCCGAATGCGGGTGGATTTTGGAAATATTGTCAGGCTCTCGGCCAGCACTGTTTTCACCAGATCGGGCTGGTTCACCATGTAGGACCGGAAAAACGGGGTGCGGAATTCGGCCATCCACGCGCCATACAAATGTTCGGGTTGAGCCGACAAAATATCCTTGCGAAACAATTTGGCGTGTTGCCATAGCGATGCATTGCGGGGCCGAGATTTGGGTTTTGGCGGTAGGGTCATGGGGTCACAGATGTATAGGGCGAAGCCGCAACATCAATCCGCGAAATTGACGCAGCACGATTGAAATACCGACGCTTCAGGGTCATCGATCCGGCGGTGATTCTAAAGTAGTCATAATCACCAGGCCGGTCAAAAGCACACATATACTGGAAATGTAGGCGAAAGAATTTCCAGCGTACTTCGGCCCAGCGGCTGGGGGATAGCGTCTGGGTAAACGCCGCAGAAATGACCAGCGGCCAGCGCTGGTTTTTAGTTGCAACGCCAGACACTGCAACGGGATCACAGAGCGCGAATGCACAACCGTCACCCGGGGCAGTCACATCGACCCAGATCAACTCGTTGCGAGTGGACAGGTATTGCAGGTCAGCCCTTAACCGGTAGGCGCGTGGCAGGAATGACACCATTGGCACCACCTGCCCTAGCGTCAGGAATGCCAATTCCGGCCCGTCCTCGTCTACCTTGCCCGCGCGGATCAGATCTGCCAACACCGACACCCCTATATGGGCGCCGGATGAGTGCCCAACCACCAAAACCTCGTCCACATCACTGTTCAGGGCTTGTGCAATCTCGGCCCCGAACTCCGCCATTCGTTCCTCAAGCTCGGGTGGGTTTTCGCCCTTGGAGCGAGCCTCATAGGCGTAGTCATGCATCAAATAGTAGGCAAACAGCTTGTTATCTATTTTGCGGAACCATCGCAGGATCACCACGATCAATGGCAGGGCCGCGCCCCAACCGACCAGCCGCGCAATCGTCGGCCAGTCGACCAGCACCTTAACGCCCTTGGCCACATTGGCCCCGACGAACCACGCCACCAGAACCGCCAGCAACAATTGCAACAACAACATACCAATCGGATAAAGTGCCGCAATCACCGGCCCCTTGCGCAACCACATCAAGCGACGCAAAGCGCCCGAGGCGATATATATCCATGCGGTGCGCGCCAGCACCAGATAGGTCTGCGGGATGTTCAAATCCATCGAGGTTTTAACAATATCGGACCAAACCAGCACATCAAAATCGGCCTGCGTTCTGGTGCCCTCGATTGATCCGGTCACATGCCAGCCATAGCGCCCGCCACGTGATTTGGGGGTTTGTTTGGGGGAAAGTTCAATCTTGTAACCAGAAATTTTAGCCTGATCCGCACCTTCCTTGCGATACAGTTCCCGATACCGACGCGGATGAATCGGATCGTAGCCGGGAATGTAAAATACCCGACGCTTCGCAACTGTGTGGCCTTCGACCTGCATACTCTGCCTCAAAACATTACAGCTGTAGTTTAGCGAATGTTTATGACAAAACTAGGGCCTACTAGCCAATGTTTTGTAATACGGGAAATGCGTTCAAGAGCCATGACGAAAACAATGTAAACTGGCCCGTAGCCATCATGAGCCCGACCGTCCACAGCAACAAGCCCATAATCCTTTCGACACGCTCTGTATGGCGTTTCATAAAATTCATCAGGCCAGAAAGGCTGGGGAAAAACGCAGCAACGAGCAAAAAGGGTATCCCCAACCCGAAGGAATAGGTCGCTAACAGAAATGTGCCACGTGTGACAGAGCCCTCTGTCGCGGCAATTCCCAGGATAGCGCCCAAAATCGGCCCAAGGCATGGCGTCCAGCCGAATGCGAACGCAAGACCCAGAATATAGGCACCAAATGTAGACCCGCCCTGATCACCGACTTCAATCCGTGCTTCGCGGTCTAGAAACGGAATTCTTATTATCCCCAGGAAATGAACCCCGAAAAGCATAACCACCAAACCCGCAATAATGGTAAACCCGTCGCGGTTGTTCAAATAGAATTTACCAAACAGCGATGTTGTAAAACCAAGCAGCATAAACACCGTGGACAGACCAAGTACAAACGCGGCTGCAGCCCAAATAGGCCGACGACGGATTGCGCCATCCGAACCTGCCATTTCGTTCATTGTTATCCCACCCATATAGGCCAGATAAGGGCCAACAACGGGAAAAACGCAAGGCGACAGGAACGACAATAGCCCCGCAGTCAATGCCACAAACATGGCCGGTAGAAGGCTCGCGTCGATAACTGTTTCTATGCCAAACATATGGGGCCTCTGTTTTTTGGTTTTTCCACCTCTACGCTATCACGCGGGCGGCGTCACCTGCGCAAATGTCACATTTGCGTGGACTTGGCGCATTTACCGCCCTATCCATTTCGCATGGATTGGATTGACGAAATTGACGCCATCGGCATGCTGTGCCCGCTGCCCGTGCTAAAGCTGCGCAAGCGGTTGCAAGGGCACGAGGCGGGGGCAGTGGTGCGACTGTTAGCGGATGATCCTGCCGCCGTGATTGATGTAGCGCATTTTTGCAGTGAACAAGGTCATGTTTTGATCGGGCAAAGCGATTCTGGCCATGGGCAGGCCTATCTGGTGCGCAAAGGCTAGGTCAGGATAAGACGCAAGGCGGCCACCATCGCTGCAATGCGGATCAGCCATTTGAATAGATCAATGTTGATGTATTCCAATAGTTTATAACCAGATATTGCCCCAATCAGGATCACGGGTAAATACATCAAATTCAACGTCAGCGACGGGATTGTTATCAGCCCCAATTGTGCCGACAACGGCAGTTTGGCAATATTCAGCACCAGAAAGAACCAACTGCGGGTGCCGACGAATTCAGACTTTGTTAACCCCATCTGCAACAGATAAATCCCGAAAATCGGTCCTGCGGCATTGGCCACCATCGACGCCGCCCCCGCCAAAACGCCTGCAGCCCCCGTCAACACCCGCCCGCGCATATGGGCGCGAATGCTTTCATTCATCGCAAGGTCCAGCGCCAGCATGACAAGAATCGTCCAGCCGATGACGCGTTCAAAATTGGTATCCGGTGCAAGGCGCAGGATGGCATAGCCAAGTGCTAAACCAACCAGTGTTAGCGGTACCAGTTTCAGTAAAATTGCCCACTGACATGACCGCCGGTAGTAAATCACCGCCATAATATCGGCAGCAATCAGCATCGGTAGCAACACCCCGGGCGACGCCTTGCCCGGAATAGCCAGCGCCATCAGCAGAACCGCTAATATCCCGACGCCGCCAACAGAAGTTTTGGTGAACCCGACCAGAAAAGCCGCCAAACCGATGTAGAAATAATGAAACGTTGAAATATCCATGCCCGACAACCTTAGCCCGAAACAAAAAATGCCGACAAGCCTTGGCCTGCCGACATTTCATTAACCGTCTTCCAGTTAGTGATTAGCGTCCCAGCGACCACCAGCCTTTTTTCTTGGGTTTATCCGACTTGGTGTCGGGCTTTAGCTCGGTCTTTGGTTTTGCCTTTGGCGCTTCCACCGCATTGGCAACCACAGGTTCTGGTGCGGCCACTTCGGCAACCGGTTCAACCTCTTTTGCCTTCTTGGCCGCAGGTTTGCGCGGTGCCCGTTTCTTGGGTGCGGGCTTTTCCTCTGCCGCCTCAGTCGCAACAGCCTCGGCTTTTTTCGCAGGCGCTTTACGACGGCGAACCGGCTTCTTCTTCGGCTCTTCCGCCTCGGCTGCAGGCTCTTCTGCCGTCGCAGGCTTGTCACCCTCGTCCGTCTTGGCAGATTTACGCGGCGCACGTTTGCGCGGGGCGCGTTTTGGCTTTTCTTCGGCCGGTTTCTCGTCCGCCTCGGGTTTCACGGCATCCTCTGCAGGTGCCGCTTCCTCGGAAGCTGCCACAACGGGCTGTTCCTCGCCCTCGGCATTCTGCGACTGGTTCTCGCCATTGCCTTCTCCACCACGGCCACGTCCACGACGACGCCGACGACGACGGCGCTTTTTCGGGGCCTGTTCTTCGCCATTGTTATTTTGGGCGTCATTATCTGCGCCATTTTGGGCGGCAGACACGTTATCCTCGGCGCTGGCATCAGCAGCCACACCATCATCAATGTCATCCATGATAGACGCATCAACCGATACCACTGCCGCTGCGGGTTTCACCACGCGGCTGGCAGTTTTGAACTTCTCGATCGAGAAATCAGGCGACACAAGGAACGGATCACCCTCGATGCGAACAGACAGACCATATCGCACCTCGATCTGGGCGATATGCTCGCGTTTGTTGTTCATCAGGTAGTTGGCAATGCCCACAGGCGCTTTCAAAAGAACCTCACGACTACGTTTGCGTGTGCCCTCTTCTTCCAACTGGCGCAAGATAGACAGGGCCAGATTTTCGTCCGAACGGATCAATCCGGTGCCATGACAATGCGAACAAGGTTGGGTTGTCGCCTCGATCATACCAGGGCGCAGGCGTTGGCGTGACATTTCCATCAGGCCAAAGCCGGAAATCCGGCCAACCTGAATACGGGCGCGGTCGTCTTTCAACCGGTCCTTCAGGCGCTTTTCAACCGCGTTGTTGTTGCGGCGCTCGTCCATATCAATGTAGTCGATCACAATCAGACCAGCCAGGTCGCGCAAACGCAATTGACGGGCAACCTCGTCCGAGGCTTCCAGATTGGTTTTCAGCGCGGTATCCTCGATGGAGGCCTCTTTGGTGGATCTACCCGAGTTCACATCGATTGCTACCAATGCCTCGGTGATGCCGATCACAATATAGCCACCTGATTTCAACTGAACGGTGGGGTTAAACATCCCCGCCAGATAGCCTTCGACCTGAAAACGCGCAAACAACGGCATGGTTTCGTTGTAATGCTTCACGTTTTTGGCGTGCGACGGCATGATCATTTTCATAAAGTCCTTGGCAACGCGATAGCCCGCTTCGCCCTCGATCAGAACCTCGTCGATGTCGCGGTTATACAGGTCGCGGATCGAGCGCTTAATCAGGTTGCCTTCTTCGTAAATCTTGGCAGGTGCGTTGGAATCCAGCGTCAGCGAGCGTATTTGCTCCCATAGGCGCTGCAAATATTCGTAATCGCGGTTGATCTCGACCTTGGTGCGTTTTGCACCCGCGGTGCGCACGATCAGGCCAGCCCCTTGGGGCACTTCAATATCGTTGGCAATCGCTTTCAGCTTTTTGCGGTCAACGGCATTGGTGATCTTGCGGGATATCCCGCCGCCGCGTGCTGTGTTTGGCATCAGAACGCAATACCGGCCAGCCAGTGACAGATAGGTGGTCAGGGCTGCACCCTTGTTGCCACGCTCCTCTTTCACCAC
>NZ_JBSMEZ010000047.1:0-33421 GCF_056498605.1 Profundibacter sp. | reverse complement strand
TCCAAAAGATAAAGGAATTCAAAAGGATAGCATTACGTGCATGTAAAACTGACGATAGTTTTAAGGCCATGATTTCAATCGTCGCAACCGTCATTCATTTGCGGTAAACGTCAACAGGCCCTAATCCCCCGATACAATATCCTCAAGCCGCGCGTAATCGTCCTCGCGGTATTCCTGAATGACGCAAAGGATTTCGTCTTCGTCCATCCCGAGCGATTTCAGCGCGATACTGCCCAGTTGCAGGCTGGATTCGGCGGCCTCGGACACCACGGCGGTGGCGCCAACCCGTTCTAGCTCCAGCGTGCGCTTGCGATCACGGGCGCGCACCAGAATCGGCAGGTCGGGGTATTCACTGCGCAGGGCGGCGACCACGTGGCGGGTGACTTTGGCTTTGTCCAGCGTCACCAGCGCCATTTTGGCACGGCCCGCACCAGCCGATTGCAACACCTGTATCTGGTCGGCGTCGCCGTAATAAACCGACACGCCGCGCTCACGGCACTTGGCCACCCGCGCCTGATCCAGATCCAGCGCGACATATGGCACGCCCGCATCCGACAGCACCTTGGCGACGGTTTGGCCAACCCGCCCGAAACCGGCGATCAACACGTGGCCGGTCACGTTCTCCAGATCGGCGCCAATCGAATCTTGTGGTTGGTGCGCGTCGGTGCGCAGCCGGATGCCGATGCGTTTTCCGGCAACAAACATCAGCGGGGTGGCGACCATGCTGATGGTGATCACCGCCATCAGGATTTGCGCAAGGTCTGGCGTGATCAGGTTAAGCGCCATCGCCGCGCCAAACAGCACGAAACCGAATTCGCCACCTTGGGACAAGGCGAACCCTGTCCTGACGGGTGTGCTGAGTGGCATGCCGGTGAGGCGGCAAAGCGCGGTTGTTATCAGGGTTTTAGCAACCATCAAACAGAGAACGATCAGCAGGATCACCCCGAGATTACCAATGATAAAGGCGATGTTGATCGACATACCGACGGTCATGAAAAACAGCCCCAGCAGGATGCCGCGAAACGGGCGGATGTCGGCCTCGATCTGGTGGGGGTATTCGTTTTCGGCCAACAACAGCCCCGCCAGCAACGCCCCCAGTTCCATCGACAGTCCGGCCAGTGACATGACCCAGCCCATGCCCAAGACGACCAACAGGGTGGTGGCGACGAACAATTCGACGCTGCGTATGCTGGCAATCATCCGGTAGAGCGGGCGCAGCAGGTAGCGGCCAAAGCCAATGGCAACGGCCAATGCGGCGGCCCCTTTCAGGGCGGCCAACCCGAAGGTTTGCACAAAGGATGCGCCTTCGGCCCCCAAAAGCGCCACAAGGATCAGCAGCGGCACCACGGCGATGTCTTGCATCAACAGGATCGAAAAAGTGGTCAGGCCAAAGCGGGTGGCGCGTTCGCCCCGCTCGACCAGCAATTGCAGTACAAACGCGGTTGACGACAACGCCAGCCCGCCGCCGATGATGGTGGCGGCCTCGAAGCTCAAGCCCAGCAGGTAGGCCGTGGAACCGATCACAACGCTGGTAACCCCGACTTGTAGGCTGCCCAACCCGAACACCTTGCTGCCTAGGGCCCGCAGGCGCGAGATGGATAATTCCAGCCCGATCATGAACAGCAGGAACACGGCGCCCAGTTCGGCCAGCGTATGTGCGGCCTGCGTGTCACCAATCAGGGCGAATCCGTAGGGGCCAATGACGATGCCTGCCGCCAGATACCCCAAAATCGGGCTGGAGCGCAGGCGTTGGAAGGTCGGCACCACAACCACAGCCGCCGCTAGAAAAACCAGCACGTCCAGCAGATATTCCGAATGGCCCGAATGTTGATCCCCACGCATTTGATCATTATTAATGGCGTTGGCTGACCTCATCGCAATATTGCTGCCAAAGTCAACGGTTGATGTGGCGAGAAGCCTTGGCGAGGTGAAACAGGGCGATGTGACGCGGGTTTTAGCGATTTTCAGGTAAAAATATGGCAACAAACGTCGATTTGGTAACGGATCGTTCAATCCATTTGTGCGAAAACAACCGCACCCCCCCTTGCAGGGGTCCGAGCGCACAACTAAGACTTGGGGAAGGAAACTCGCGCAAGTTATGGCGACAGCAGCAGGCAGGTGAATATGAACGATCCTTATGAACACTACATGAATAACCTTGTGCCCATGGTGGTTGAACAAACCGCGCGTGGCGAACGTGCCTATGATATTTTCTCGCGCCTTCTGAAAGAGCGGATTATTTTCATCACCGGCCCCGTGCATGACGGCATGGCCAGTCTGATTGTGGCGCAGTTGCTGCATCTTGAGGCCGAGAACCCGAAAAAAGAGATTTCGATGTATATCAACAGCCCTGGTGGTGTAGTGACATCGGGCCTGTCGATCTATGACACGATGCAATATATTAAACCAAAGGTTTCGACCCTTGTGGTTGGTCAAGCGGCCAGCATGGGGTCGCTTTTGGCGGTGGCGGGCGAGGCCGGTATGCGGTTCGCGCTGCCCAATGCGCGGATCATGGTGCATCAGCCATCCGGTGGGTATCAGGGGCAGGCGACGGATATTATGATCCACGCGGCAGAAACCCAGAAGATCAAGGATCAGCTGAACAAGATTTATGTTAAACACACGGGCCAGACCCTGAAAGCGGTTGAAAAGGCGCTGGAGCGGGATAATTTCATGTCGTCCGAAGAAGCGCTGGCATGGGGGCATCTGGATGAGATTGTCGAAAGCCGTCCGGCGGGTGACGATGACGACAGTTGATTTGCACTAGCAGGTCATTTTGGCGTTGAAGACAAAAACGGGCTGCCCTAAGCTGGAGACAAGGGGCAGTCTTTGCGATCCAAACGGGTTGTGATGGAAACAGGTTTTGAGCCACTAGAGGTGCACAATGGCGAATAATTCAAGCAGCGACAGCAAGAACACCCTATACTGCTCATTTTGCGGCAAAAGCCAGCATGAGGTGCGCAAGCTGATTGCGGGTCCGACCGTGTTCATTTGTGATGAATGCGTCGAATTATGCATGGACATCATCCGCGAGGAAACCAAAACCGCTGGCCTGAAATCCAGCGAAGGTGTACCAACCCCCAAAGAAATATGTGATGTGCTGGACGATTATGTGATCGGTCAGTTCCACGCCAAACGGGTTTTGTCGGTGGCGGTGCACAACCACTATAAACGCCTGAACCATAGTGGCAAAACCGGCGAGATCGAGCTGGCAAAATCCAACATCATGCTGATTGGTCCAACAGGTTGCGGTAAAACCTTGCTCGCGCAAACGCTGGCGCGGATTCTGGATGTGCCGTTCACTATGGCCGATGCGACCACCCTGACCGAAGCCGGTTATGTTGGCGAAGACGTTGAAAACATCATCCTGAAATTGCTTCAGGCTTCTGAATATAATGTGGAGCGCGCACAGCGCGGCATCGTTTACATCGACGAAGTTGATAAAATCACCCGCAAGTCTGACAACCCGTCTATCACCCGCGATGTGTCGGGCGAAGGCGTGCAGCAAGCGTTGCTGAAAATCATGGAAGGCACGGTTGCGTCTGTGCCACCCCAAGGCGGGCGCAAACACCCGCAGCAGGAATTCCTGCAAGTGGACACGACCAATATCTTGTTCATCTGTGGCGGCGCGTTCTCGGGTCTTGAGAAAATTATCTCGCAACGCGGCAAGGGGTCGGCCATCGGGTTTGGCGCTGACGTTCAAGACGAAGAGGATCGCGGCGTTGGCGAAATGCTGGGCGATCTTGAACCCGAAGATCTGTTGAAATTCGGCCTGATCCCCGAATTCGTTGGCCGCTTGCCAGTGATCGCCACCCTGACCGATCTGGACGAAGAGGCGCTGGTCACCATTCTGAGCACGCCGAAAAATGCGCTGGTCAAACAATACCAACGCCTGTTCGAGCTGGAAGAGGCCAAGCTGACCTTTACCGAAGATGCGCTGAAAGCCATCGCCAAACGCGCAATCGCCCGCAAAACCGGTGCTCGTGGGTTGCGATCAATCATGGAAGATATCCTGCTGGATACAATGTTTGAATTGCCCGGCCTTGAAAATGTCGACGAGGTTGTGGTGAATGAAGAGGCCGTCGGCCCTGACGCGGAACCGCTGATGATTTATTCCGACAGCAATGAAAAAGAAGAAGCCAGCGCAAGCTAGAGCATGCCCAATCAAATCGCATTCACCCGCCACTGTGAACGTGTTATGCGTTGCAAAAGCTGCCTCACCGAGGCGGGGATGAATTATTGGATATAATTGGATTGGGCACGCTCTAAATGTCGATCAAACGCATCGCTTCCGATTCCGCCTACGAGCCCAAAATCGGGTACTGCCGCGCGGTGGTGGCTGATGGCTGGGTGTTGGTATCGGGCACCACGGGCAATGATCACGCCACAATGACAACCCCCGAAAACGTGGTGGATCAGTGCGAATTGGCGCTGGGCCACATCGCGGCAGCCCTGCAAAATGCGGGTGCGTCATTCGCCGATGTTGTGCGGGTCAACTACATCCTACTGGAACGCGGTGATTTCGAGGAATGCTGGCCGTTATTGCGCGCCGCTTTTGGTGACAATCCGCCTGCCGCCACGATGATCGAAGCGGGATTGATTGATCCGGCGATGAAAATTGAGATCGAAGTGACCGCGCGTCTGCCACAAATCGCCTGAAACGGCGCTGGCCACTGGACGTTACGCGCACATTGGTCCATATCAGTATCAGACCACTGTGGAGAGCATCATGCGTTCTATTCTTCGACTTTTGACTTGGTATCACGGCCAAACGCTGGGCACGCGGATTTTCACTTGGCGCAATGGCGTCAAGGTTGGCGAAGACGACTACGGTAACATCTATTATGAAACCCGCGACGGCAAACGCCGTTGGGTTTGTTACGCCGATGTCCCCGAGGCGAGCCAGATTTCACCGGATTGGCACGGCTGGATACATTTCACATGGGACGAGCCACCTACAAAGGCGCCGCTCACCCATAAAGCGTGGGAAAAACCGCACCATGAAAACCTGACCGGCAGTGACGCCGCTTACGCGCCAGCAGGGTCATTACATAACGCCAGTCCGAAAGAGCAGCGCGATTATGATGCTTGGCAACCAGAGTAGATCATGGCGGAATCAACCACAGAAGTAATGGTCGGCGGGGCTGTTTTGGCAGTCGCAGTCGGGTTCCTGATTTACGCAGGCCAAGCGACCGGATTTTCACCGGCAAAAAGCAGTGATTATGCGCTGACGGCCAGCTTTCGTTCGGGCGAGGGGATAACTGTGGGCACGGATGTGCGCCTTGCGGGGGTCAAAGTGGGCACCGTCAGTGCGATGACGCTGAATGCGAAAACCTACCGTGCCGACACAATGCTGTCGTTGAAACAGGGCATAATGATTCCCGATGACAGCGCGATTGTAATTTCATCCGAAGGGTTGCTTGGCGGGAACTTTGTCGAGATTTACCCAGGTGGGTCGCTCGACAATTTCGGACCTGGCGACGAGATTGAAGACACCCAAGGGGCGGTCAGCCTTGTTTCCCTGTTGATGAAGTTTGTTTCGAGCAGTGGCGAATGATGCGGGCGCTGGCCATTTTTCTGGCGGTTATCGCGGCACCTGCATTTGCAGAAGATGTTAGCACTGCGCCTGCCGCGATTTTACGCGGGCTGGATAAGGTTGATGGCAGATTAAGCGACATGGAAATGGCCACAGGCGAAAGCCGCAGTTATGGCCGATTGCAGATCACACTGGGCGAATGCCGCTATCCAAAAGGCAACCCGTCGGGCAACGCCTATGCCTATTTGACGATCCGCGAAGGCGATGCGCAGACACCGATATTTTCCGGCTGGATGATTGCCAACACACCGGCCCTAAACGCACTGGACCACGCCCGTTATGACGTTTGGGTGTTGCGCTGCAAAACTGAATAAGCAGTGGGCGTTTCTGGTTGGCGCAGAAAATCCGCATCAACCGGTAAGGCTTGTTCCAACAACAAGTGATAGGCATCACGTGGGATTTCGATTGCGCCTAAGGATGCCAGATGCGGGGTGATGAACTGCGTATCAAACAGGGTAAACCCACCAACACGCAGACGATCCACCAGATATGCCAGCGCGATTTTAGAGGCATCCGTGCGGCGTGAAAACATGCTTTCACCGAAAAATGCCCCGCCAATCGTCAGGCCATAGACACCGCCAACAAGGGTATCCTCATCCCACACCTCAAGCGAATGGGCATAGCCTATACCGTTTAATTGTTCATACAAATCAAGAAGTTGCGCGTTTATCCATGTCTCGTCACGTTCCGCACACCCAGCGACCACTTCCATAAACGCGGTATTTGTTCGAATTTGGAAGGGTTCCTGCCGAATGCGCCGTGCCAAACTGCGCGAAATGTGGAACTTGTCCAAGTCAAACACACCGCGAAGGCGTGGATCTACCCAGAACAGCTCTGGATCGTCCCGCGACTCTGCCATTGGAAACACACCCGAGGCGTAGGCATTCAACAAAACCTCCGGTGTCAGGGGGGGGGCGCTCATCCGCCTAAGCCAGATTTTCCTCGAGCCATTTTTCCAGCCAGTGAATATTGTAATTCCCTGTCAGGATGTCGTCCTCGGCCAATAGCGCTGTGAACAGCGGCAGGGATGTATCGACCCCATCCACGATCAATTCGCCCAAGGCACGGCTAAGACGGGCCAGTGCTTCGGGCCGGTCGCGGCCATGCACGATCAGCTTACCAATCAGGCTGTCGTAATAGGGAGGAATTTTATACCCGTCATACAGCGCCGAATCCATCCGCACGCCCAATCCACCAGGGGCATGGAACTGGGTGATGGTGCCGGGGCAGGGGGTGAAATTGGGCAGCCGTTCGGCGTTGATGCGCACCTCGATGGCGTGACCGTTGACCTCCAGTTCATCCTGCGTGAATGACATCGGCAGCCCTTCGGCCACGCGGATTTGCTCGCGCACCAGATCAACACCAAAGATCGCTTCGGTGACGGGGTGTTCCACCTGTAAACGGGTGTTCATTTCGATGAAATAAAATTCTCCGTTCTCGTACAAAAACTCGATCGTGCCTGCCCCGATATAATTGATACCGGCAACCGCATCGGCACAAACCTTACCGATTCTGGCACGCATTTCGGCGGTGATATTAGGGCCGGGGGCTTCTTCGAACACCTTTTGGTGGCGGCGTTGTAGCGAACAATCGCGCTCGCCCAGATGCACCGCATTGCCTTTGCCATCGCCAAAAACCTGCACCTCGATGTGGCTTGGCATGGTCAGATATTTCTCGATGTAAACTTCGTCGTTGCCAAACCCTGACAGCGCTTCAGCGCGCGCGGTATGAAATGCGCTTTCCATATCGGCCTCGGTTGGCGCGAGCTTCATGCCGCGTCCACCACCACCGGCTGTCGCCTTGACGATCACCGGATAACCCAGTTCCTTGCCAGCTTTCTTGGCTGCGGCCACATCCGGCACCGCCCCGTCAGAACCTGGAACGCAAGGCACGCCCAGTTTTTTCATCGTGTCCTTGGCGGTGATTTTATCGCCCATAATGCGGATGTGTTCGGCGGTGGGGCCGATGAAAGTCAGGCCGTGATCCTCGATTACCTGAACAAAACCGGCGTTTTCCGACAAAAACCCGTATCCTGGGTGAATCGCTTGGGCGCCGGTAATTTCGCAAGCCGCAATGATTGCGGGGATACGCAGATAACTGTCGGTGCCAGCAGGGGGGCCGATGCAGATGGCTTCGTCAGCCATACGAACATGCATTGCATCAGCGTCGGCAGTGGAATGCACGGCGACAGATTTGATGCCCATTTCACGGCAAGCCCGCACAACACGAAGGGCGATTTCACCACGATTGGCGATCAGGACTTTGTCGAACATGGCGCGGCCCCTATTCGATGATCATCAGGGGGGCGCCAAATTCGATGGCGTCACCGTCGGCAACCAAAATGCGTTTTACCGTGCCCGATTTTGGGGCCGGAATGTGGTTCATTGTTTTCATCGCTTCGATAATCAAAATGGTGTCACCCTCTGCCACCTGTGCGCCAACGCTCACGAAGGCGGGCGAATTTGGTTCAGGTTGCAGGTAAGCGGTGCCAACCATTGGCGATGTCACAGCACCCGGTAGGGCGGCAGGATCTTCGGATGTGGCAGCTGCAGGCGCCTCGGATGCAGCGGCGGGGGCGGCAACTGGTGCGGCTGCGGCGACGGCCACAGGGGCGGCGGAAACCATTTGCGTTTGGCGGCTAACGCGGACATTCATGCTGTCATTGTTGGCATAGATGCGTTTGACCTGAATTTCGGTCATGTCGTTTTCATCCAGTATGGCGGCCAGCGCCTGAATGAAGGCCACGTCTGAGTCTTGTGATTTTTTGGTCATGGCGTCCTCGTTGTATCCCCTAGTGCCCTTTGTCGGGCTTTGACTTTGCCCGCTTATACGCGAGGTCGGGGGGGGTGAAAAGCGTTGGTGTGAAAAAATAAAATTTACCATTTGATAAAATTTTTGAGGTGTGGCACGATTAAAGCCTGATTTACTCCAGCTAGGGAAGCCAGATATGCCGAACAGCCAGATGACACCGGGCATTGCACCAGGGCGTTTGCCCTCTGACACATATGCAAACAACTTTGCTGATTTACACGCGCCACTGGATGCACACGAGGCCGCGGTGGCGGCGGACCGGTGCTATTTTTGTTATGATGCGCCGTGCCAGGTGGCCTGCCCAACGGACATCGATATTCCGATGTTTATTCGCCAGATCAGCACCGGCATTGCCGAATCTGCTGCCACGACGATTTTTGACCAAAACATTCTGGGCGGTATGTGTGCCCGTGTTTGTCCGACCGAAACCCTGTGTGAAGAGGTTTGTGTGCGCGAAGTGGCCGAGGGCAAACCTGTCGAGATTGGCCGTTTGCAGCGGTATGCCACCGATGTTTTGATGGCGTCGGGTGTGCATCCCTATGAACGAGCAGCTTTGAGCGGTAAAAAAGTGGCCGTTGTCGGGGCGGGTCCAGCGGGCCTGTCCTGTGCGCATCGTTTGGCGATGCATGGCCATGATGTGGTGCTGATGGACGGGCGCACCAAGGCGGGCGGGCTGAATGAATACGGCATTGCGGCCTATAAATCGGTCGATGATTTTGCCCACCGCGAGGTTGATTGGCTGATGCAGATCGGCGGGATCACCATGCAATATGGCAAACGTCTGGGTGATGGCATGTCGCTGGCGGACCTTACGGCTGGTTATGACGCGGTGTTTTTGGCTATCGGCATGGGCGGCGTGAATGCGCTGTCGGCGGATGGAGAGGATCTGGGCGGTGTTGTTGATGCCGTGGATTTCATTGAAGACTTACGCCAAGCTGACGACCTATCCAAACTGCCTGTGGGCCGCAATGTTGTGGTCATCGGCGGCGGGATGACAGCGGTGGATGCGGCTGTTCAGTCCAAACTGCTGGGCGCTGACACAGTTACGATGGTTTATCGGCGCGGCAAGCTGCGGATGGCGGCCTCTGTTTATGAACAGGAACTGGCGACGTCCAAGGGCGTGCGCATTATTTACAACGCTCAACCTGTGGCGATGCACGGTGATAGCGCTGTGGCCGAGGCCGAGTTTGAATACACGAGTGAGGCAGGCGGTGCGCTAAAAGGCACGGGCGAAACGGTTCGGATTGCCGCTGATCAGGTATTTCTGGCCATTGGACAGACGTTAGAGGGCGCACCCGATGGTGTGGCCGTCGATCGCGGTAAAATCACGGTGGATAATGTTGGCCGCACTTCAATGGTGGGTGTCTGGGCTGGCGGGGATTGCGCCAGCGGTGGCGATGATCTGACCGTGACAGCTGTGGCCGAAGGCCGCGACGCTGCAATTGATATTCACGCCACGTTGATGGCTTAGGGGGATTGCAAAATGGCTGATCTAACCTCGAATTTTATTGGTATTAAATCTCCGAACCCGTTCTGGCTGGCTTCGGCCCCGCCAACGGATAAGGAATACAACGTGCGCCGCGCCTTTGAGGCCGGATGGGGCGGGGTTGTCTGGAAGACGCTTGGCGAAGAAGGCCCGCCCGTGGTTAATGTGAACGGCCCACGCTATGGCGCAATTTATGGCGCCGACCGGCGGTTGCTGGGGTTAAATAACATCGAGCTGATCACGGATCGCCCGTTGCAGCAAAACCTTGAGGAAATCACCCGGGTGAAAAAGGATTACCCCGACCGCGCGATTATCGTGTCGTTGATGGTGCCTTGCGAGGAGCAATCGTGGAAAGATATCCTGCTGGCCATCAAGGATACTGGCGCTGACGGCATTGAGCTGAACTTTGGCTGCCCGCACGGTATGGCCGAACGTGGCATGGGTGGTGCTGTCGGACAGGTGCCGGAATATATCGAAATGGTGACGCGCTGGTGCAAGGAAAACACCAAGATGCCGGTGATCGTGAAACTGACACCAAACATCACCGATATTCGCAAACCCGCCGAGGCCGCAATGCGCGGCGGGGCGGATGCGGTGTCGCTGATCAACACGATCAATTCGATCACATCCGTTGATCTGGACGCAATGTCGCCCGAGCCGATGATTGACGGCAGAGGCACGCATGGCGGCTATTGCGGGCCTGCTGTGAAGCCGATTGCGCTGAATATGGTGGCCGAAATCGCCCGTAACCCCGAAACGGCCAAGCTGCCGATTTCGGGTATTGGCGGCGTAACCACATGGCGCGATGCAGCTGAATTTATGGCGCTGGGCTGTGGAAATGTGCAGGTTTGCACGGCTGTGATGACCTACGGCTTCAAGATCGTTGAAGAAATGATCACGGGGCTTAGCCAGTGGATGGACGAAAAAGGCTACTCATCGGTGGACCAATTTGTTGGCATGGCGGTGCCCAATGTCACCGATTGGCAGTATCTGAACCTGAATTTCATCACCAAAGCGGTGATCAACGAGGATGATTGCATCAAATGCGGCCGTTGTTATGCCGCCTGCGAAGACACCAGCCACCAAGCGATTGAAATGTCGGCGGACCGTGTGTTCAGTGTTAAGGATGACGAATGCGTTGCCTGTAACCTTTGCGTTAATGTTTGTCCGGTCGAGGGCTGCATCACCATGAAACAGGTGCCCGCAGGCGAGATTGATTTGCGCACAGGTGAAACGGTGCCGTCAGAATATGGCAACTGGACGACGCACCCCAACAACCCAGGCAATAGTTGCGCCTCTGGCTAAAGGGCGATGTTAACTTTGCGAACTTCGGGAACGGGCGCTTGGGCATACTGCTCTGTCGCCTTTTCCTTATCCGGCTCTGTTTGATCTTTGGCAGGAAGGTTTGGGCCTGCGCGAAATTTTTCGCGCTCAGCTTCCAGTAAGTTTGCCTCGAATGCGGGGGTGGGGCCGGTTGGCCTGTCGGGATCCGGAAATGACACAAGGTTTTCGCTGTGTTGATTGCCAGAGTTGCCGCCCGTGTTCTGACCGGTTTCGTTTCGCGGTTTTTCTGATTGCGCAACGGCGGCGATTGTTTTCACAGGCGACGCTGTCACTGATCCTGCAAAGACCTGTTCGGGTGGCGGGGCCACAGGCAAAACCCCGGGAAATATAAGCATATCCATGCTCCTGATCGGGGCCCCCACCGATGATGTATTCTTTAGCAATATAAATGAAGGGCGGGTTAATATCCCCAGAAAAATTACGCAGAATTAAAGAAAATTGTTTGATCTAAACTGTTAAAAGTTTGCCAAACAGCGTTTCCAGATAATGTTCGGCAGCCGGAAAAGGGTCACCCCCTTCATCCACCAGAACCGCACGCACCTGCACATCAAAATCGGCGTAATGTTGGGTCAGAGACCAGATCGAGAACAGTAAATGATACGGGTTTGACTGGGCGATCTCTCCGGCGTCCATCCATCCGGCAATCACCGCGGCTTTCTCGTCAGTCAGCTTTTTCAACTCGCCTTTGATCGCGTCCATCATGCGCGGCGCGCCCTGCAATATTTCGTTGGCAAACAGGCGGCTTTCGCGAGGCATAACGCGGCTCATCTCCAGCTTGCGACGGACATAAGCCAGGATTTCTGATCTAGGATCGCCCGTCGGGTCCAGATCGCGCAGTGGGTCTAGCCACGTGTCCATCAAACAGGACAACAGTTCCACATGGATCGCTTCTTTGGATGGGAAATAATACAGCAGATTGGGTTTGGATAACCCCGCCGCCTTGGCGATCTGGTCCAGAGTTGATCCCCTAAATCCAAACTGTGAAAACACATCCAGCGCGGCATCCAGAATTGCGATCCGATTCTTTTTCTGTATGCGTGTGCGCGTTTGCGATTGGGCCATTCCCTATCCTTTTGGGTAAAATACTGTCCGCTTGAACCTGTAGTTTAGCTTGCGTGGGGCAAACTGCCACCTAAATTGCAGGACCGCAGGATTTTTCTTCGGTTTAGGCGTAAATGGGCTCTAAACTGGCAGACGAATTCCTTGACTGAAAGTGCGGCTCTGTTAGCGTGTTCCTGACCAATTGGTCAAACAATCTGCGCTGCCGCCACCACCACCCATAAGGAAGCTGCCATGGCTTATGATACTCCGAAGGTTCCCAACGATCTGTCCGCATTCTGGATGCCGTTTACCGCCAACCGCCAATTCAAGAAAAACCCGCGGATGTTCGTGTCTGCTGATGGGATGTATTACAAAACCGCCGACGGGCGCGATGTGCTGGATGGCACCGCTGGTTTGTGGTGCTGTAACGCGGGCCACAACCGTCCGCTGATCACCGAGGCGATTGCCAAACAAGCCAGCGAGCTGGATTACGCGCCGGCCTTTCAGATGGGCCACCCAAAAGCGTTTGAATTGGCGTCCGCGCTGCGCGATATGGCGCCGGAGCCGTTTGAACATGTGTTTTTCACCAACTCCGGTTCTGAATCGGTTGAAACCGCGCTGAAAATCGCGCTGGCCTATCACCGTGTGCGCAGCGAGGGCACCCGCACCCGTCTGATTGGCCGCGAGCGTGGCTATCACGGGGTGAATTTTGGTGGCATTTCAGTGGGTGGCATTGTCAATAACCGCAAGTTCTTTGGATCACTTCTGACCGGTGTTGACCATCTGCCCCACACCCATTTGCCCGATCAAAACGCCTATACCCGTGGGCAGCCTGAACATGGCGCCTATCTGGCCGAAGATCTGGAGCGCATCGTGGCGCTGCATGGTGGCGAGAATATTGCCGCGGTGATTGTCGAGCCGATGGCGGGGTCGACCGGCGTGTTGATGCCGCCCAAAGGTTATCTGGAACAACTGCGCAGCATTTGCACCAAACACGGTATCCTGCTGATTTTTGACGAGGTAATCACAGGTTTCGGGCGTTTGGGCAGCACTTTTGCCGCCGACCATTTCGGGGTGATGCCCGACCTGATTACCACCGCCAAGGGGCTGACCAACGGGGTCATTCCGATGGGGGCGGTTCTGGCGACCTCGGCCATTCATGATGCGTTCATGTCGGGGCCGGAAGAGGCGATCGAGCTGTTCCACGGCTACACCTATTCCGGCAATCCGATTGCCTCTGCTGCCGGTTTGGCGACGCTGCAAACCTACCGCGAGGACGGGTTGTTTGAAAACGCTGCCAGCTTGGCCAGCTATTGGGAGGACGCGCTGCATTCGCTCAAAGGTCTGCCGCATGTGATCGACATTCGCAACATGGGGCTGATCGGCGCGATTGAGCTGTCAGGCATCGAAGGTGCCCCAACCAAACGCGCGTTTGATGCGTTTTTGCAGTGCTACGAAAAAGGTCTGCTGATCCGCACCACCGGTGACATCATCGCGCTCTCGCCACCTTTGATGATCAACAAAGCCCAAATAGACGAGCTGTTCGGCATTCTGGGCGGCGTTCTGAAGGGGCTGAAATGACCCGCGCACAGGCCACCGCAACGCAAATGATCGATGATGCGCGGGTGCGTATCACGCAGTTTGATTTTGTGGCGGGGGCCGAAACTGGTTGGCATACCCATGCGATGGATTACGTGATCACCGCGATCACCGATTGCCAGATGGTGCTGGAAGACCCGAACGGCGAGGCACACCATGTGCATGTGCCTGCTGGCACAGCCTACCGGCGCGATGTCGGGGTGGAACATAACGTTATAAATGGCGGCGAGGGGCCGATGTCTTTCGTCGAAGTTGAACTAAAATAGGGGAGAATGAAAATGGCTGCACCAGGTGAGAATCTGAAAATCAATGGCGAACGTCTGTGGGAAACCCTGATGGAGATGGCCAAGATCGGGCCAGGTGTGGCCGGTGGCAACAACCGCCAGACCGTGACCGACGAGGATGGCGAGGGCCGCGAATTGTTCAAGAACTGGTGCGAGGCGGCGGGCTGCAGCATGGGGCTGGACCAGATGGGCAACATGTTTGCACGGCGTGAGGGCACGGACCCTGAGGCGCTGCCGGTTTACGTTGGCAGCCACCTTGATACGCAGCCAACGGGCGGCAAATATGACGGGGTTCTGGGGGTTCTTGGCGGGCTGGAAATTCTGCGCACTTTGAATGACTTGGGCATCAAAACCAAACACCCGATTGTGGTCACCAACTGGACCAACGAGGAAGGCACCCGCTTTGCCCCCGCCATGCTGGCCTCGGGCGTGTTCGCCGGAATGCACACGCAGGATTGGGCTTACGGGATCGAGGATGCCGAGGGCAAGAAATTCGGTGACGAGCTGGCGCGGATTGGCTGGCGCGGTGACGAAGAAGTCGGCGCGCGCAAGATGCATGCGTTCTTTGAGCTGCACATCGAACAAGGGCCAATTCTGGAGTCTGAAGGCAAGGACATCGGCGTTGTCACCCACGGTCAGGGCCTTAGCTGGACCCAAGTGACCATCACCGGCAAGGACAGCCACACCGGATCAACCCCGATGCCAATGCGCAAAGATGCGGGGCTGGGGCTGGCGCATGTGCTGGAACTGGTGAACCAGATCGCGCTATCCCACGCGCCCGATGCGGTCGGGGCGGCGGGGCATATTGATGTCTATCCAAACTCGCGCAACGTGATCCCCGGGCGTGTGGTGTTCACCGTCGATTTCCGCTCGCCTGATCTGGCGACCATCGAGGATATGGAAGCGCGGCTGGCGGTCGGCGCCCAAAAGATTTGCGATGAAATGGGGCTGGGGATCGAATTTGAAAAGGTCGGCGGATTTGATCCGGTGACGTTCGATGAGGGCTGTGTCACGGCCGTGCGCAATGCCGCCGAGCGGCTGGGATATTCGCATCGCGATCTGATTTCCGGCGCGGGGCATGACGCCTGCTGGGTCAACCGCGTCGCGCCCACGGCAATGGTGATGTGCCCGTGCGTCGATGGGTTGTCGCACAACGAGGCCGAGGAGATTTCCAAGGAATGGGCCACAGCGGGCGCTGATGTGTTGATGCACGCGGTGGTGGAAACGGCGGAGATCGTGGAGTGAAATTAGTCGGCATCATATTGTTGGCAGTTGCTGCATATTTTGTTGTTGAGAAACTAACGAAGACTGAAAAATGGACGGGCGTATTATATCCAAGCCGGAATAATTTGCGCGTCCATGAATTTGTGGGCGAATTTGATACTCTAGAAAAGTGCCAATATTACACAATTGGTATTGTTGATCGCCTTGATAATCCGAACGAAGCCGATTGGGAGTGCGGGCTGAATTGCAAACCTTTTAATGGTGACCTTGAAACGCTTGTTTGTGAGAAAACAGAGAGATGAGGCAGACCTTCTGTGCAAGAAAGAGAGTGCTTATTAGCTTGAAACTCCTCCCCCTCATAACCGCGCTGACCCTCAGCGCCCTGACAGCGCAAGCTGCCCCCGATCCCGGTGCGGATTGGGATTGGCAGCTGTCGGAAAACATCTCGCCTCCACGAGGTATTCAGGTGTTCGATACCGACCCCGACAATGTGACCCGTGAGCAGATCATGGCGCTGAATGCGGCGGGGGTTTATACCATTTGCTATGTCTCGGTCGGCACGCTGGAAAATTACCGCAAGGACGTGAATATGTTTTATGACCGGAACATATTTTACAACCCTGTAGTGGGCAAACGGTATGAGGATTGGCCGGATGAATATTTCCTCGACATCCGCAACCCCAATTTGAAACATGTCATGGCAAAGCGGTTTTTGGACTGTGCCCTAAAGGGGTTCAAGGCGGTCGAGCCGGACAACATGGATGTTTATGAAAACGACAGCGGCTTTGACATTAGCCGTGATGACACGCTGCGCTATATCAGGGAACTGGTGAAGGCCGCCCATGATGTTAATCTGGAAATCGGCCAGAAAAACGTGCCTGAACTGACGCCTGATCTGGTCGGGATGATGGATTTTGTCATCACCGAAAGCTGTTATCAGGACGGCTGGTGCGACGAGGTTCTACCCTACATTAAAGCTGGAAAACCGGTGTTTGATGCGGAGTATACCGACAGACCGATAAACTTTAACAAAGCTTGCAAAGCGGCGGAAACTATGGGGATTTCGATGATTTTGAAGGATCGTGATCTAACCTCAAGCCGACGTGTTTGCAAATGATAAGGGAGAGATAGAATGAGCAAAGTGATCAAGGGCGGCACCGTAGTAACCGCCGATCTGACCTATAAGGCGGATGTGAAAATCGAGGGTGGCAAGATTGTCGAGATCGGCCCGAACCTGAAGGGCGACGAGGTGCTGGACGCCACGGGATGTTACATCATGCCCGGCGGGATTGATCCGCACACCCATCTGGAAATGCCGTTTATGGGCACGTATTCCAGTGATGATTTTGAATCCGGCACCCGTGCGGGTCTGGCCGGTGGCACCACGATGGTGGTGGATTTCGCCCTGCCCAATCCGGGCGAAAGCCTGCTGGATGCGCTGAAACGCTGGGACAATAAATCGACCCGCGCCAACTGCGATTATTCCTTTCACATGGCGGTGACATGGTGGGGCGAGCAGGTGTTTGACGACATGAAAGAGGTCGTTGGCCGCGGCATCAACACCTTCAAGCATTTCCTTGCCTATAAGGGCGCGTTGATGGTGAATGATGATGAGCTATACGCCAGTTTCAAGCGTTGTGCCGAGCTGGGCGCGACCCCGTTGGTGCATGCCGAAAATGGTGATGTGGTGGCGGAACTGACCGCACAATTGCTGGCTGACGGTAACACCGGCCCCGAGGCGCATGCCTATTCAAGGCCGACCCAAGTCGAGGGTGAAGCCACCAACCGTGCCATTATGATTGCCGATATGGCGGGCGCACCTTTGTATGTGGTGCATACGTCGTGTGAGGAAAGCCACGAGGCTATTCGCCGCGCCCGTATGCAGGGCAAACGGGTCTGGGGCGAGCCGTTGATCCAGCATTTGACACTGGACGAGTCCGAGTATTTCAACAAGGATTGGGACCACGCGGCGCGCCGTGTGATGTCGCCGCCGTTTCGCAACAAAAAGCATCAGGACAGCCTGTGGGCGGGGCTGCAAAGTGGCTCGCTGAGTGTGGTTGCCACGGACCATTGTGCCTTTACCACCGAGCAGAAACGCTCGGGCATTGGCGATTTTTCCAAGATACCGAATGGCACCGGCGGGTTAGAGGACCGGATGCCGATGCTCTGGACCCACGGGGTGGCGACGGGGCGTTTGACGATGAATGAGTTCGTCGCGGTTACTTCAACAAACATCGCCAAGATATTGAATTGCTACCCGAAAAAGGGCGCGGTGCTTGTCGGTGCAGATGCTGATCTGGTGGTTTGGGACCCTGAGAAGGAGAAGACCATTACCGCTGACAGCCAGCAATCCTCGATTGATTACAATGTGTTTGAAGGCAAGCAGGTCAAGGGCCTGCCACGCTATACCCTGACCCGTGGTCAGGTTGCGGTGATGGATGGCGAGATCAAGACGCAGGAAGGCCATGGCGAGTTTGTGGCGCGGGATGCCAATGGCACCGTGAACACGGCGCTGAGCCAGTGGAAAGAACTGACCGCGCCACGGCCTGTGGAACGGACCGGTATTCCGGCTAGTGGGGTTTAGATACGTGAGCCAAGAAGTTGTAATCAAAGCCGAAAACCTTGATCTGATTTTCCCTACCAATGACGGGGATGTGCAGGCGCTCAAGGACATCAATCTTGATATCCACAAAGGGGAGTTTGTCAGTTTCATCGGCCCGTCGGGCTGTGGCAAGACCACGTTTCTGCGCACCATCGCGGCGTTGGAAACGCCCACGAGTGGGTCGGTCTGCGTGAACGGAATGACGGCGGACGAGGCCCGCAAAAACCGCGCCTATGGCTATGTTTTTCAGGCGGCGGGTTTGTATCCGTGGCGCACCATTCGCGGGAACATCAAACTGCCGTTAGAGATCATGGGCTACTCGAAGGAAGAGCAGGAAAAGCACGTCAATCACGTTCTGGAACTGGTTGATCTTAAAGGGTTCGGCAAGAAATTTCCTTGGCAGTTATCCGGTGGGATGCAACAACGCGCCAGCATTGCGCGGGCGTTGGCGTTTGATGCCGATATCCTGCTGATGGACGAGCCGTTCGGGGCGCTGGATGAAATCGTACGTGACCATCTGAACGAACAGTTGTTGCAGTTGTGGGACCGCACCAACAAGACGATTGCGTTCGTGACACACTCGATCCCCGAGGCGGTTTATCTGTCGACGAAAATCGTGGTGATGAGCCCGCGCCCGGGAAGAATTACCGATGTGATCGAGAGCACTTTGCCGCGGGAAAGACCGCTGGATATTCGTGACAGTCAGGAGTTTCAGGACATTGCGCATCGGGTGCGCGAGGGTCTGCGAGCGGGGCATGCGTATGATGATTGAGGGCGCGAAACCGGCGTATGGAAAGCCTATGGAAAACGTATGGGTTTTATACATACGGATGTTTGGGGGCAATGATGCGTAATCTGTTCCCAATCCTGACAGTCGTCGCCGCGATCATGGTGATCTGGTATGCGGCGTCCGTGGGCATGAATAAAAAATGGACCTATGATCAGGCCGGACGTGCGGGTGAGGAAGTGTCGTTCACCGAGATGGTGGCCGACACTTGGGCACAGGAACGCCCCGTGCTGCCCGCCCCGCATCAGGTGGTGGCCGAGCTGTATCGCTCCACGGTTCAGAAAAAGATCACGTCAAAACGCAGCTTGGTGTTTCACGGCTGGATCACATTGTCGGCGACTTTGCTGGGGTTCATCTTTGGCACCGGCATGGGCATTCTGCTGGCCGTGGGCATCGTGCATAACCGCGCGATGGACATGGGGGTGATGCCGTGGGCGATTGCATCCCAAACCGTACCGATCCTCGCGATTGCGCCGATGATCGTGGTGGTGATGTCGACAGTTGGGGCAACCGATTTTCTGGGCAAGGATACCGCCACGGCGCTGTTTGGCTACCAACCGGCCTTTATGAAAGGCATCCTGCCAAAAGCGGTGATCGCGGCGTATTTGTCATTTTTCCCCGTGGTGGTGGGTATGGTCAAAGGGCTGCGGTCGCCCGACCACATGCAACTGGACCTGTTGAAAACCTACAACGCCAGCAAGTCGCGCACCTTTTGGGCGCTGCGACTGCCATCTTCGGCCCCATACCTGTTTACCTCGCTGAAAATCGGCATGGCAGCGGCATTGGTCGGGGCGATCGTTTCGGAACTGTCGGCGGTGCCGTTGCGCGGATTGGGCGCGCGGATGCTGACAGGCAGTTATTACGGCCAGACCATCCAGATTTGGGCAGCGCTGTTTGCAGCGGCGACATTGGCGGCAACATTGGTGGCGATGATCAGCTGGATCGAACGCCGTAGCCTGAAGAAAATGGGGATGGCACAATGAGCTGGATTATTGGTGTCTTTGTTTTCTGGGTTGTGGCCTATTTTCTGAATGTCTATCTGGCCAATTCGGCGTGGCACAGAACGCGTATCATCAAGTTGGCGGTGCCCGCGATTTTCGGTATCACCCTGCTGGTGGTCTGGGAAGGGTTGGTGCGGGGTTTACAGGTGCCTAGCGTTATCTTGCCGCCGCCCAGCATGATCGGGGCGCGGATTATGGAGAGTTTGCCCATTCTTTGGGGCGATCTGGTGCAGACGTTCGTCAAGGGCGCGCTGACCGGATATATCATCGGCTGCGGGGCAGCGGTGTTGACCGCCATTCTGATTGACCGTTCGCCATTCCTGCAACGCGGCCTGCTGCCGGTGGGCAATTTCATCGCCGCATTGCCGATCATCGGCACCGCGCCGATTTTGGTGATGTGGTTCGGGTTTGACTGGCAATCAAAGGCCGCCGTCGTGGTGGTGATGGTGTTTTTCCCGATGCTAGTGAACACCGTGCAGGGGCTGGCTGCGACCGACAATATGCAGCGCGACCTGATGCGCACCTATGCGGGCGGCTATTGGAACACGCTGTTCAAACTGCGCTTGCCTGCCGCCATGCCTGCGATATTCAACGGTTTGAAAATTGCCACCACGCTGGCGCTGATCGGCGCGATTGTGGCGGAGTTTTTCGGATCACCAACGGTGGGTATGGGCTTTCGAATATCGGTCGAAGTGGGCCGGTTGGGGCTGGATATGGTCTGGGCCGAAATCACCGTGGCAGCACTCGCCGGATCGGCGTTTTATGGCGCGGTTGCAATGATCGAAAAGGGGGTCACCTTTTGGCACCCTTCACAAAGGGGTTGAATAACAATATCAACGCTTAATAAACCTAGGGAGAATACTAATGAATAAACTACTTACAACGGCGCTGGCCGGAGCACTGACATTTGCCGCAGGTCTGGCACAGGCGGCAGATGATATGACGCTGCAATTGAAATGGGTCACGCAGGCACAGTTTGCGGGCTACTATGTGGCGCTGGAAAACGGATACTACAGCGATGAGGACCTGAACGTGACGATCAATGCCGGTGGCCCCGATGTGGCGCCTGCACAGGTTATCGCCGGTGGCGGTGCTGATGTGGTGATCGACTGGATGCCGTCGGCACTGGCGGCGCGTGAAGGTGGTCTGCCATTGGTTAACATCGCGCAGCCGTTCAAATCGTCCGGTATGATGCTGACCTGCCGCAAAGACACAGGCATCACCAGTCCTGCCGATTTTGCGGGCAAAACCTTGGGCGTTTGGTTCTATGGCAATGAATATCCATTCCTGAGCTGGATGGGTAAACTGGGTCTAAGCACCGAGGGTGGTGACGGCGTCACGGTTCTGAAACAGGGCTTTAACGTTGATCCGATCCTGCAAGGCCAAGCCGCGTGTGTGTCGACCATGACCTATAACGAATACTGGCAGATCATTGACGCCGGTATTGGTGCGGACGATCTGGTGACTTTCAAATATGAAGACCAAGGCGTCGCGACGCTTGAGGATGGTCTGTATGTTCTGGAAGACAAGCTGTCTGATCCGGCCGAAGTCGATAAGCTGGCACGGTTCGTGCGCGCGTCGATGAAGGGGTGGAAGTGGGCCGAGGAAAACCCGACCGAAGCCGCGATGATCGTTCTGGAAGCGGACGAGACCGGTGCGCAGACCGAAAAGCACCAGATCCGGATGATGGGCGAGATTGCCAAGCTGACGGCTGGCTCCAACGGGGCGCTGGATGTGGCGGATTACGAGCGCACGGTTGCAACCCTGATGGGTGGCGGTTCGGACCCTGTGATTTCCAAAATGCCGGAAGGCGCCTGGACATCGGTGGTGACGGATATCGCACTGAAGTAAGCTGCGCGACATTGTAAGCAAGATTTGCGGCGGGGCCTATAACGGGCCTCGCCGCAACTGTTTTTGGGACTATTTACCCGTGGGGGGATTGTTCCCACGACCGCCGCCAGATGGGTTTCCGGTTGTGCTTGGGCCGTTTGCTGGTGCGTTGCTCATAATGTATCCTTCTCTAGTATCCGTGGCTTGTTCCACCTTGGGTGGATGGTGTTTCATGTTGCCCGTTCAATACGAGGGCGGCGCATATGTTGGAAACATACTGTTGAATGACCTTGTTTCACAAAGCCAGAACGGTTGCGCCGTTGCGCTGTGCGGTGGCGCCTGTGCCCAGTTTGAAACGGGCAAGGCCCGCCGCATTGACGGTGTCGATCTGGCCAAGGTCGATTTGGCGTAGGCCTTGGGCGGTGAAATCGTCAAATGCCCGCCAAAGGGCAAGACGACCCGCCGACAGTTTGCGCCCCGCCGGTGTGGTGTGGGCGATGTGGTAGGTGGCGGTGTTACCGTGGCGGATGAACAGGGCGGTGGCGATGGTGCAGCCTGATATGCTAACGGTGATCAGGCGCAGGGCGCCGGGGTTTATCTGGTGCCATTTCAGGGTGAACGCGGCGGGCAGGGCGCGGTAGGATTTAGTGCCTTGTTGTTTTTGGTCGGTTTCCAGTAACGCGGTTAGGGCCCTAGCCGAGCAGGCGATGTGACGGGCCCGCAAGCCGCTGGCTTGTGCCTTTTTCAGGCTGTTGCGCCATTTTCCGTGCAGGGTTTTCATTGCAACGGGCAGGGTGAGCTGTGCGTTGGTGGTGGGGGTCATCATCGGGATCAGGCGCAGGGCGGGATCGGGGGCTGTAAACAGTTGGGCGCGTGGGTGCGGCATTGGTGATGTGCGCCGGATCAGCGCCAAGGCGCGGGCGTGGTCGCAAGGGGCGAGCCACAACGGGCCGCGGGTGGCAAGCGAAGTGTTGAGCACACCCAAAAATCGCCGGCAAATGGATTGGCACAGCGCGACGGGGTCGCCATTTTGAGTGATCACGGCGCGATGCACCCGCCCGCCAAGGGCGACGTGGGCTGCGCCGTAGTCCCAGCGTTGCTGCATCGGCGCACGGGCCCGATTGGATAAATATTCCCATCCGGCCTGGCCGCACTGATCCCATAGAATTTCCATCCCCCTGTTAACGCATTGAAAACCTAATTCGTGGTTAATGGCAGCATGGAGGCTATTGAAGGTTATGAAGAATATGAAACAGTCAGTTATGGGCGTGGTCGCTACATCGGCAAAACCGGATTTACGCGGGTTTGTTGCATTAGGGATTATTTTCGGCGCACCCGTTGTCGGGGTGTTGTTCGGGATTGAGGCGGTGATCCACTGGGCCTTTCAGATGATGTAAAACCCCGCCGCAAGCTGGAATGGCTGCGAGCGGCGGGAAACAGTGGTTATGGGGCCAGATTAAGGACAGGGCCCCGTGTGGTATGTCCCGTCGCCATTTGAATAGGCGCATTGCTGGGTTGCGTTATTGCGTGCAACCATTGTGCCAGCAGCGGCCCCCGCGAGGACGGCAATAACTGTCCAGTTGCGGTTGGCATTCAGGGCATTTGCAGTAATCAACCCCGCGCCAGCCCCGACAAGGCCGCCAACAACGGCCTGTTCATTCGTGGTCATTTGGCAGCCAGACAGGCCCAGTGCACCGGCACAGGCGATAGCAATTATATTTCTATACATCACATTCTCCTTATGTTTACGGGCGTCAAACACGTCCCGTATCGTATCTGCAATTATACTGCGTTTAGGGAATGGGCGCGTTGATGCACCGCAAACAAGAGATTCTATGCCTGCGGCGCGGATATTTGGGGAACGAAAATGGGGAGGGGCTAGGCTTTGTTCATCCGGTTTTCGATTAACTCGTCTACCACAGAAGGGTCTGCCAATGTCGAGGTATCCCCCAATGCGCCGTAGTCGTTCTCGGCGATTTTGCGCAAAATACGGCGCATGATTTTGCCGGAACGGGTTTTTGGCAAGCCCGGCGACCACTGGATCAGGTCGGGTTTGGCAATCGGACCGATTTCTGTGCGCACCCATTTTTCCAGCTCTTTTTTCAGATCATCCGTCGGGGTAACCCCGTTCATCAAAGTGACGTAAGCATAGATGCCCTGACCCTTGATGTCGTGCGGGTAGCCAACCACGGCGGCCTCGGCCACTTGCGGGTGGGCGACAAGGGCGGATTCAACTTCGGCTGTGCCCATGCGGTGGCCGGATACATTGATCACATCATCAACGCGCCCTGTGATCCAGTAATAGCCGTCCTCATCACGCCGACAGCCGTCGCCCGAGAAAAAGTAGCCTTTGTAATCGGCGAAATAGGTTAGCTCGAACCGTTTGTGATCGCCATAAATGGTGCGCATCTGGCCGGGCCAGCTGTCAGCAATGGCCAACACACCTTCGCCAACCACATCGGGGATTTCTTCGCCCGATTGCGCGTCCAGCAGCACCGGTTTGACGCCGAAGAACGGCAGGGTGGCCGATCCTGGTTTGGTCGGGGTTGCACCGGGCAGCGGGGTGAGCATATGGCCGCCGGTTTCGGTTTGCCACCATGTGTCAACGATGGGCAGCTTACCCTTGCCGATCACATCGTTATACCAGTTCCATGCTTCGGGGTTGATTGGTTCGCCCACTGTGCCGAGCAATTTCAGCGACGACAGATCGCAGGATGTGACCGGATCATCGCCATAGGCCATCAGCGCGCGGATCGCGGTGGGGGCGGTGTAGAACTGGTTGACCTTGTGTTTTTCGCAAACCTGCCAGAAGCGCGAGGCGTCGGGGTAGGTTGGCACGCCTTCAAACATCAGCGTGGTCGCCCCATTGGCCAGCGGGCCGTAGATGATATAGCTGTGGCCGGTGACCCAGCCCACATCGGCGGTGCACCAGAACACATCGCCATCGTGGTAATCGAACGTGTATTGGTGGGTCATCGCCGCATAGACCAGATAGCCGCCCGAGCAGTGCTGCACGCCCTTTGGTTTGCCGGTGGAACCAGATGTGTAGAGGATAAACAGCGGGTCTTCGGCCCCCATTTCGCGCGGCGGGCAATCGGGGCTGGCGGTTTCCATCAGGGCCAGCACGTCAACGTCGCGATCCTGTATCCATGTGGTTTGGCCGCCGGTGTGTTTGACCACCAGACAGCGCACCTTGTCCGAGCAGTGCAGCAGGGCTGCGTCAGCGTTAGATTTTAGCGCGGTGACGCGGCCGCCACGGGGGGCCTCATCCGCGGTGATCAGAACGCGGGCTTGGCAGTCGTTGATGCGGTTGGCCAGCGCGTCGGCGGAAAATCCTGCAAAAACAATGGAATGGATCGCGCCGATACGCGCACAAGCCAGCATGGCATAGGCTGCTTCGGGGATCATCGGCATATAGATGACCACCCGTTCGCCGCGCATCACGCCTTGGGACAACAGCACGTTGGCCATGCGGTTCACCTTGTCGTGCAACTGGTTGTAGGTGATGTGCTGGGCAGGGGTGTTCGGGTCGTCCGGCTCGAATATAATCGCAGCTTGGTTGCCGCGGGTTTCAAGGTGGCGGTCGATACAGTTGACGGCGACATTCAGGGTGCCGTCCTCAAACCATTTGATATCAACCTCGCCCAGTTTGAAGTTGGTATTCTTTACTTTGGTATAGGGTTTGATCCAGTCAATCCGCTTGCCTTCCTCGCCCCAGAACGCATCGGGGTTTTGCATCGAGGCTTGATACATTGCGTCGTATTTGGCTGTATCCGCATGGGCGTTTGCGGCGAATTCGGCTGAGGGGGGATATGTTTTGTCGGTCATTTTAAGTCTCCGAATGGCGCGGTAATTACGATTATATTGCCAGATATTCTGCGCGAAGTTCTTCGTTTTCCAGCACTTCGCTGGCCAGCCCGTCAAATACGACGTGGCCAGTATCAAGGATCACGGCGCGGTCGGCAAGGGCCAGCGCGCGCTTGGCGTTTTGCTCGACGATCACAGTGGTGATGCCCTGCTCCTTAATCAGGTTCAGGGTCTTTTCGATCTCGTCAACGATCACGGGGGCTAGACCCTCGTAAGGCTCGTCCAGCAACAGAACTTTGATGTCGCGGGCCAAGGCGCGGGCAATGGCCAGCATTTGTTGCTCGCCACCTGACAGGGTGACGCCCTCTTGTTTGCGGCGCTCTTTCAGGCGGGGGAACAGTTCATACAGGCGTTCCAGCGACCAGCCGACAGGCTCGACGATTTGTGCCAGTTGCAGGTTTTCCTCGACCGTTAGCCCTGCGATGATGCGCCGGTCTTCGGGCACCAGCGACACGCCGGCCTGAGCGGCCTGATAGGCTTTCATGTCGTGCAGCGGTTGGTGGTCCAGCCAGACCTCGCCAAAGGTCAGTTGCGGGTCATCCAACCGCGCAATGGCGCGCAGGGTCGAGGTTTTGCCAGCGCCGTTGCGGCCCAGCAAGGCAAGGATTTCACCCTCGTGGACGTTGAAGGACACGCCTTGCACAATGTAGCTTTCGCCGTAGTAGGCGTGCAGATCCCAGACCGAAAAATAGGCGGGGGCGGAGGCGGTTTTTGCGGCTTGGTTCATGTTCTATTCCTGCGCTGCTTCGCCAAGGTAGGCTTCTTTTACCTTGGGGTGGCCTTTGATGTTGTCTGGTGTGTCCTCGACCAGCGGGGCGCCTTGGGCCAGCACGGTGATGCGTTCGGCCAGTGAAAACACCACATGCATGTCATGTTCGATGATCACCATCGTGATGTCGCGGCTATCGCGGATGTGTTTTAGCAGATCAATGGTGTTGTTGGTGTCGGCCCGTGCCATGCCCGCTGTGGGTTCATCCAGCAGTAGTAATTTGGGCTGTTGCACGAGACACATCGCCATTTCCAGACGCCGTTTGTCACCGCGTGACAGGGCGGCCGCGTGCATGTCGCGTTTTTCCAGCATGTTGACGTCGGTCAGGATGTGTTCGGCCTCGTTGATGATATCGCCTTCTTGTTCGACGGTTTCAAAGGCGTGGACGCGGAACGCCCCGTCGCGCCGTGCAAAACAGGGGATCATCACATTTTCCAGCACTGTCAGGTCGCCAAAAATCTCGGGCGTTTGAAACACGCGGGAAATGCCCATCTGGTTGATCTCGTGGGGTTTGCGCCCCAGCACTGATTGTCCGTCAAACATCACCGATCCGGTGTCAGGGATCAGTTTGCCGACCAGCACGTTCAGCAGGGTGGATTTACCCGCCCCGTTGGGGCCGATGATGGCGTGCACAGTGTTTTCTTCGATCGACAGGTTCACATCGTCAAGCGCTTGCAGCCCGCCGAACCGTTTGTTGATATTTTTGACTTCAAGGATACCCATTATCGTTTCTCCTTACTCGGCCACATGCGGGTTGTGCTTGGGGTGGTGTTTGGCATCGTCCCCGTCGCTTTTAGGTTTGCGACTGAATTTGGCGGCAATGCGTTTACCGCCCTCAACCAGCCCGCCGGGAAGGAAGGTGACGACCAGCATAAACATCAGGCCCAGCGTCAGCGCCCAGCCTTCGCCGGTAAAGCGCGAGAAGAACCAGACGACACCATCCTGCATACTGTCGGGCAGGAACGAAAACCAGCTGTGCAGCACATTGTCGTTGATCTTGGAAAAGATGTTTTCCAGGTATTTGATCGCGCCCGCGCCCAGCACAGGGCCCAGCAAGGTGCCAGCCCCGCCAAGGATGGTCATGATCACCACCTCGCCGCCGACAGTCCATTGCATCCGTTCGGCACCGGCCAGCGGGTCCATTGCGGCCAGCAGACCACCGGCCAGACCGGCATACATGCCCGAAATCACAAAGGCAGCCAATGTGTAGGGGCGGGGGTTCAGGCCGGTATAAGACATGCGTTGCTGGTTGGATTTCACCGCCCGCAGCATCATACCGAATGGTGAGCGGAATATCCGCATAGAAATATAGAACGCGATGATCGCAATCACGGCACAGAAATAAAAGCCGACGTTGAAGGTAAAGACGTGGCCTAATACCTCCCATTTATATGAAGCGCTGAGTTCCAGCCCGAACAGGTTGGGATAGCGCGCCGATGTCGCGCTATCCAGGATACGCGGATCACTCGGGCGCACTTGCAGACCGGTTTCGCCGTTGGTCAGCGGGGTCAGCACCGAATAGGCCAGACGATAGCTCATTTCGGCCATCGCAAGGGTCAGGATCGAGAAATAGATGCCCGAGCGGCGTAAGGAAATCCAGCCGATCAGTAAGGAAAAGATACCGGACAAGATTACCGCAAGGATGACGGCTGGCAGCACGTTCAGGGTCAGTAGTTTGAACATCCAAACGGCGGCATATGATCCGACCCCCAAAAAGGCCGCGTGGCCAAACGACAGGTATCCGGTTAGGCCGAACAGAATGTTAAAGCCCATCGCAAAGATGCCAAAGATCGCCACCTTGGCCATCAGGTCGGGATAGCCGCCGTTGAACTGCGCCAGCGGGCTGCTTTCGGCAAAGGGTTGCATCAGGAACGGGGTGAAGGCGGTCAGCGCAATCACGATCAAAAGGAACGAGGTGTCGCGTTTGTTTAGTCCGAGCATGGTCTATTCCTCCATCACGCCGCGTTTGCCCATCAATCCGCGCGGGCGGACCAGCAGGATGACGATGGCGGTCAGGTAAATGATGATTTGGTCGATTCCAGGCAGGAATTGTTTGATCTCGTTCATTGAGGCGAAACTTTCGAGGATGCCCAGCAGGAACCCCGCCAGCACAGCACCAGGCAAGGAGCCCATGCCGCCGACAACCACCACAACGAAGGACAGCACAAGGAAATCCATGCCCATGTGGTAGTTTGGCGAGTTGATCGGCGCATACATCACACCGGCCACACCGGCCACAGAGGCGGCAACGCCGAACATGATAGTAAAGCGTTTGTCGATGTTGATCCCGAGCAAGCCGACGGTTTCACGATCGGCCATACCGGCGCGCACGACCATGCCGAAGGTGGTGAAGCGCAGGAAGGCAAAGACCGCGCTGATGATCGCCAGTGAGAAGGCGAAATAGATGATCCGCCAGTAGGGGTAGATAATGGCGTTGGCCTTGTATCCCAGCAGAACGCCGAAATCATAGGAGCCGCGAAAGGCTTCGGGGGCACCGGTGGGGATCGGGTTGGCGCCGTAAAACTGTTTGACGATTTCCTGCAAAACGATGGCCAGACCAAAGGTTACAAGGATCTGGTCGGCGTGGGGGCGTTTGTAGAAATGCTTGATCAGCCCGCGTTCCATGATGAAACCAACCGCAATCATAATGGGGATCGAGAACAGGATGGCCAGCGGCACCGACCAGTCAATGAGTGCCGCGCCCATTTCGGGGCCGAACCATGTTTCCACGTATGGGGTTCTAATCTTGGCTGGATTGCCCAGAAAATCGGTCTTGGTCGGGTCCAGCACGATGCTGGAAATATTCAGAATTTTTTGCAATGTGACCGCGCAGAATGCGCCGATCATGAATAGGGCACCGTGGGCGAAGTTGACCACGCCAAGGGTGCCAAAAATCAGGGTCAGGCCAAGGGCGATCAGCGCGTATGCACTGCCTTTGTCCAGTCCGTTCAGAATTTGAAGTAATATCTGGTCCATCGTCCCCGCCCGATGTTAATTCATGGTCCGGCCGCGCGGAATGTGCGCGACCGGAGTGTTTTTGAGTGGTGGCTTTGAGATTAAGCGCCCGGGTTACATTTGCCCAGTTCGCCGCCGGCAAACATCTCGTGATCAGGTGCATATTCGACCTGCGCACGCGGTGTGACTTCGACAACTTCCAGAAGGTCGAACTCGTTTTCAGGGTTCTCTTTACCCTTCACAACCAGCACGTCTTTGAAGCATTGGTGGTCGGCAGCACGATAGTGCGTTGGACCATTGCCCAGACCGTCAAAGTCAAAGCCTTCTAGGGCTTCGGCAACACCACAGGGGTTGTGAGTGCAACCGCGCTGAAAGGCATCAGCATACAGCAGGTTCTGACAATATACGGTGTGTGCCGCCTGCGAGGGTGGGAAGCCGTATTTGGTGCCAAACGATTTAACGAACGCTTTGGAGCCTTCGTCCTGCAGCGACCAGTGCCAGTTGGTGGAGCCAAAGATGCCCTTAACGTTTTCGCCAGCACCTTTCGCCATCAGGCGAGAGTAAAGCGGCACAACAATTTCGAAGTTTTTGCCATTCACTTCTTTGGCGCGCAGACCGAACTGCACGGCAGCCGTCAGCGAGTTGACCATGTTGCCGCCGTAGTGGTTCAGCACCAGAACATCGGCACCAGAGTTCAGAACCGGAGCGACGTAGGACGAGAAATCAGTCGTTGCCAGCGGTGTCAGAACATTGTTGACGGTTTCCCAGCCGATTGCCTCGGTTGCAGCCGCAATCGACGCCTGTTGGGTCCAGCCCCAAGTGTAGTCAGCCGTCAAATGGTAGGCTTTACGATCATCGCCATACATTTTTTTCAGAACAGGTGCCAGAGCAGCGGCGGACATGTAACCGTTAAAGAAGTGACGGAAACCGTTGGCTTTTTTGTCTTTACCGGTGGTGTCGTTGGAGTGGGTTAGCCCTGCCATAAAGATCACGCCAGCTTCTTGGCACAGACCTTGAACAGCGATTGCAACGCCCGAGGACGAGCCGCCAGTGATCATCACGGCGCCGTCTTTTTCGATCATCGATTTGGCCGATGCGCGGGCTGCGTCTGATTTGGTTTGTGTATCGCCGGTGACGAATTCAACCTTGTTGCCAAGGATACCGGTGCCGTCCAGCGCTTTGGAGCTAAACGTGCTCATCATGCCGCCATCGCCGCCACCGTTCAGGTGCTCGACTGCCAGCTGATAGGCGCGCAGTTCGTCCGCGCCCTCATCCGCGTAGGGGCCGGATTGTGGCACGTTAAAGCCAAGGGTGACAACGCCATTGCTGGGCGCGTTGGTGTAACCGCCGTGGGCTGCTGCCCAGACGTTGCCGGTGAACAGGGTTGGCATCGCCAGACCTGCACCTGCCACGGCACCTGATTTGAGCAGGCCGCGACGTGTGAGTTTAGAGTTGGACATTTAGTTCCTCCCGTTTCGAGGGTTAGCCCCCCGCGTTATCGGCTGTGCCTCCTCAGCACAGCCATGACCTTTTACAAGGATGCTGTATCATCGGCGATGATCCGTTAAATTCGCAACAACTACCTTGAAAGGATGGGTAATATTGTAAATAATTACACAAATCTGATATTGGATTTGTAAATATTTTTTCAACCCTATGGGTGAACCCCTTGAGAAAACGAGGAAATACCGATGCCACGCCTAGCCCTGACAGGAAGCAGGATTCGCGCAAAACGGCTGGAAAGCGGTTTGAAACAGGTGGAACTGGCGCAATCTGTGGGGATATCGCCCGCCTACCTAAACCTGATCGAGCATAACCGGCGCAGAATCGGCGGTAAATTACTGCTGGATCTGGCGCATGAATTGCAGGTTGATGCGGTGGTTTTGTCGGAAGGGGCCGAGGCCGCGCTGATTGCAAGTCTGGCGGATGCTGCCCGTCAGGAAGGCGCTGGAGAAGTGGCGCGGCTGGACGAGTTTGCCGGACGGTTCCCCGGCTGGGCTAATGTACTTGCGGCACAGCATGACCGGATCAACCGGTTGGAACATACTGTGGCCACACTGGCCGACCGTATGACGCATGATCCATATTTGTCGACCTCTTTGCACGAAGTATTGTCAACTGCTGCGTCAATCCGGTCTACCGCGTCCATTCTGGCAGGTGGGGATGCGATTGAGCCTGAATGGCAAATGCGGTTCCAGCGCAATTTGCTGGAGGATGCCAAGCGGCTGGCGGAGGGGGCGGGGGCGCTGGTGTCGTACCTTGACGGGGCCGAGGATAGTGACGCGGTGATCCGCACGCCGGTTGAGGAACTGGAGGAGTTTTTAGCCGCGCGGCAGTATCATCTGACCGAGATCGAGGCGGGTGGTGATATCAAGGCCGATGGTGTGGTGGCCGATTATATCGGGCGCTATCGGGCTGACGCTGAACGATTGCCGCTGGCGGAGTTTCAGGTGGCCATTGCGCGCGGGTTGGACCCTGTGCAACTGGCGGCCGAATTCGGGGTCGGGTTGGCGGTGGTGTTGCGGCGGATTGCCTGTATGCCATTGGCTGCAGGGCATCAGCCGGTTGGGTTGGTCAGCTGCGACGGGTCCGGCACATTGACGTTTCGCAAAGCTGTTGACGGTTTTGCGGTGCCGCGGTTCGGGGCAGCCTGCCCATTGTGGCCGCTGTATCAGGCACTGTTGCGCCCTCAGGTGCCGATACGGATGATGGTCGAGGTGGCGGGGCGCGATGCACCACGGTTTTTGATCTATGCCATTGCCGAGCTGCGTCAGCCTGCGGGTTTCGACGGGGTGCAAGTTGTCGAGGCTGTGATGCTGATTGTGCCCGAGAGCGGTGCCGCAATGGCGGGTGAGGCTGGGCTGCCGATTGGCACCAGTTGCCGGATATGCCCGCGCGATATGTGCGCGGCGCGGCGCGAGGCGTCTATCTTAGCTTCAGGGGAAGGGGTGTGAAAATGAAGCCCTGCGGGCTGCTTTATATCTCGCGCTGGTCGCGCTCGGGATTTGCCTGCGGCGCGGAATTGTAGCCGTCTCGGAAACGATCTGGGGGATCGTTTCAGGCGAAAACGGGCGAAGCCCACGGAACGAAAATAGAGGGGTAGAATAAAAGATGCAGAGTAGAATGGTCAGGGCAATATTACTGGTTCTTATTGCGGGTGCGCTTGGCGGGCTGAGCAGTGGCATATTGGTGTGGGGGCTGGGGGCGCTGGGTGTCACGCCTGCGCTGGGCTTTCATATGGTGCCTGAATTCAGTCTGGGCTGGATTTCGCGGCGCGTCGCTGCCAGTGCGATTTGGGGTTTGGTGTTTTTGATCCCTATTTACCGGAACGCGCCAGTTATGAAAGGTGTGGTTCTGGGATTATTGCCGTGGCTGTCCAGCATATTCTATGTGCTTCCCTACGTTAAGGGCGCCGGATTTTTAGGGTTGGATCTGGGGTATGGCACGCCATTGTGGACCTTGTTCTTTGGTTGCTTTTGGGGCGTGACGGGCACGCTATTTTTAGCGTGGGTTATGCGCAAGGGTTAGGGCGTAGACCTATAAATGGAAATATGATTCACTGTATGAAACAGGGAGGGTTTCATGTCAGGACCATTTTGGTTAACGGAAGAACAATTCAACAAAATCAGCCCGTTACTGCCGAACAAGGTGCGTGGTGTGCCGCGAGTGGATGATAGAAAAGTGCTGTCCGGCATCATGTTTTGCCTGCAACGCGGCTATCGATGGAGCGATGTTCCCGCCGAATACGGGCCGGCCAAGACCCTTTACAATCGTTACAAACGTTGGTCCGAGGCAGGTGTTTTCGAGCGGATATTCGAAACTCTGGCACAGGAAAACGCCGATTTTCGAACCCTGATGATTGACGCAACCCACGTCAAAACCCACCGGATTGCGGCCAATGGTGTGAAAAAAACACCGGCGACGGGCGGGCTATCGGGCACACCAAAGGTGGGCTGAACAGCAAGCTGCATCTGGTGTGCGATGGTGCTGGCCGGCCGGTTCGCATTACTGTTTCCGGCGGAAATGAAGCCGATATATCGCATGCAAAACAATGCCTTGAGCCAATTGTTCGCAAAGGCTCAATTGTCATCGCCGATCGTGGATATGATGCTGATCATCTGCGAGATTGGTTGCGCAAATGCAGGGCCAAGGTCTGCATTCCGCCACGCAAGAACCGCAAAATACAGTATCGGTATTGCAAAACTCTCTACAAAACCCGCAACCT
>NZ_JBSMEZ010000046.1:0-17166 GCF_056498605.1 Profundibacter sp. | reverse complement strand
GTTGGCACCGACATCAACGGTGGAACGGGACGCATTAAGGCTGATACCACCATAAAATCCTGACCAATTATCCTGCGCTTGTGCTTTAATGGAAAACCCGACGGCAATAGAGGTGGCAAGTAGAACTGTTCGATAGTGCATGATCTCTCCATTCACATATGTTAAAGTGATATTATGAATCACTTGCTTGTATTTGTTATTGTTTTACGATAATTAATACAAGCAGAAATAATATGGATAGAATCATGCAATCACCAACCCGCCCGCTGTCACCAGTCATTTCCCGTTACGCACGCTTCGGGGACTGGGCCGCAAACTTCGGCCTTTTACTGCTTGCCGCTGTTGCTATTTATGTCCTGTATCAGGCTGTGACTGGTACTATGGACCCAAATCAAGGTTTTGAGCTGGATCTGGACATTAACGAATTTGTTGCCACCCTTTCCGGTGTCAATCTTTGGGTAATCGTCCTGATAACCTCCGTGCAGAACATTCTGGGGTTTGTTTTGTTCCTAACTGTTCGGGCCCTTTTCATTGGCATCCGGACTGTGGGGGTGTTTGTGCAAAGCACTGCGCGCCGGTTGCGCATCATCGGCTGGACTGTTTTCGCGATGGCCCCCGCTAGCATTTTGGCTAAATTGATCTCAACTGCATTAACCCGCTGGTGGGCAGATCATTCGGGGTTCACCGTGCACATATCTATTTCCGACACTGATGTTTATGCGGTGGTTATTGGTCTGCTACTGGTGGTCATCAGCCAGATAATGCTTGAAGCCATCCGTATATATGATGAAAACGGGGAGTTCGTCTGAAATGGGTAATTCAGTTCAGACGTGCGGGGGAATGTGATGCAGATTGTTGTGACTTTGGATGTGATGCTGGCAAGGCGCAAAATGCGCTCTAAACAACTGGCCGAACTGGTTGGTATCACCGAGCAGAATGTGTCCCTGTTAAAATCCGGCAAAGTGAAAGGGGTGCGTTTCGAGACCCTCGCGAAAATCTGTGATGTTCTAGATTGCCAACCCGGAGATATTCTGCGTTTTGAGGCGGGCGAGGATACTGACTAAACCCACTTGGCCATCGGTGGCAGGCTCATCAGAACCGCGTTGGCATCATGGCCGGTTTCCAGACCGAATTTAGTGCCGCGATCATAAACCAGATTATATTCGGCATAGAGCCCGCGATGCACCAGTTGGGTGTCCTTGTCCGCATCCGTCCACGGGGTGCCCCGCCGCTTTTCTGTGACAGGCAAGAACGCCATCAAAAACGCACGGCCTACGTCCTGAATGAACGCAAAATCCGCGTCCCAGTCACCGGTATTGTGATCATCCAGAAAAATACCGCCAACCCCGCGCGCACGGTTGCGGTGTGGCACATAGAAATACTCGTCAGCCCATTCCTTGAAGCGCGGGTAATAGGCAGGGTCATGCAAATCGCACTGTTGCTTTTGCACTGCATGAAACGCCGCGGTGTCCTCGGGATATTCAATGCAGGGGTTCAGATCAGACCCGCCCCCGAACCACCAGCCATGCGGCGTCCAGAACATACGCGTGTTCATGTGAACCGCAGGCGCATGCGGGTTTTGCATATGCGCCACCAGTGAAATGCCCGAGGCCCAGAAACGCGGATCATCCTTCATCCCCGCCAGCCCTTTTCGCGATGCCATCGCATCCACGGCCCGTGCGCCCAATGTGCCGTAAACCGTCGACACATTGACGCCGACCTTTTCAAACACCCGCCCGCTACGCATCACAGACATCAGGCCGCCGCCTGCATCCGTGCCATCATCACTGGCGCGTGTGGTTTCGCTGACATCAAAACGCCCTGCTGGCTTATCTGCAAAAAGACCGCTGGTTTGGCTGTCTTCCAATGCCTCGAACGCCACACATATCTGATCACGCAATTGGCGGAACCAGCTGGATGCCTTGGCTTTCTGCCTGCTGAAATCGTCAGTCATCACTTCACTCCTGCCTCGGTAATCGCCCTAATGCGCGGGGGATGCCACGGGGTCAAGCAGACTGCGACCTCCATCAACCGTCATAATCTGCCCGGTCATGAAACCGGCACTGTCCGATGCCAGAAATTGCACCGCTTCGGCCACTTCACTGGCACTGGCAACGCGGCCCAGCGGCGTGTGGGCAATAATATCGGCGCGGCATTCCTCGTCGCCCTTTAGCATGTCTTTCAAACTGGCGCTCATTACCGATCCAAACGCCACTGCGTTCACCCGTATCCGCTCTGGCGCCAATGCAACTGCCAATGACCGCGTCATCTGGTTAAGCGCCGCTGTTGATACCGAATAGGCCAACAGTTTGGGATGCGCCCGTTCAGCCGCAATCGACGACAAGTTCACGATGGCCCCCACGGGGGCGTCCTCATTCTCGTCGCGCTCGGCCTGACAGATCATCCGCTTGGCCACGGCCTGACTAAGGCGCAGGCTGGTCATCAGGTTTTGTTCCAGCAGGGCTTCCATGCCGTCCTCTTTGGCATTCAGCGGGTCCGACGACACCGCAATCTGGCGTGAGGCGTTGACCAGAATATCCACCCGATCAAAAGCATCAATCGTGGCCGATAACAGATTGGCAATCGTCAGCTTCTTGCGTAAATCACCCGCAAAAAACCGGACGTTTCCGTCTTTATCGGCCTCGTCGCCTAATTCCTTGATCAACCGTTCTTCGTCTATATCGGCAAACATCACATTTGCCCCTGCTTCGGCAAACTGGCGTCCGATGGCCAGGCCAATACCATTGGCAGCACCTGTTACAATCACGGTTTTTCCTGCAATCGAAAAAGACATTTCATGGCTCCTGATTCTAGGGTTGATTAAGAGGCTTTAGCGCACGCCACGCAAGGGTCGTGTGGCCCGAAGGATTTTGAAGGCGTTATCGCCTGCGATTTCCTCGACATTGCGAAATGTCTCGGCCAGGGTGCGCTCATAGGGCAGATGCCGGTTGGCAACAAGCCACAACTGACCCGACGGCGTCAGCATTCCGGCCGCCGCCGTGATAAAGCTGCGCCCGATGTCAGGATCGGCCTTGCGACTGGTGTGAAACGGCGGGTTGGTGATGATGCCGTCAAAGGGCTGTGTCGGGGTAAACCGCACCGCATCGGCCCAGTGGAAATGGGCGCGCTCGTCCGTCACATTCTTGCGGGCGCACTCAAGGGCAGCAAAATCCGCCTCGATCAAATGCAATTCGCGGATTTTTTCACGCATCAGGATGTGGCGCGACAGGTATCCCCAGCCCGCCCCCAGATCGGCCAGCCGTTTTGGCAGCTTTTGCGGCAACGCGGCCACCAGCGCCTTTGATCCACGGTCAATTTTCTCGGCTGAAAACACCCCGGCTACAGTTTGAAACCCGTCTTCCAAGGTGATCGGCCCTTTATCGGCCCAATCATCAAACACAGGTTCAGCCGTGAACCAGAACAATTTGCCATGCGCCTTGGAAAAGACCTCGGACACCGCCAACCGTTTGCGGCATTCCTTATAGAACCCGTCGGCCCCCTCAGATTTCAGCCCGTCAACGATGATCAACCCATTTGGGGTTTTTGCCACTGCTTCAGCCAGCATCATGCGTGTCTGTAATTTGGAGCGGGCCAGTTTAACCACTGACACCGCATACGGCCCACCTGCGGTCACTACCACTTGAAACCCGCGGGTCTTTAGCGCGACATGGTCCGGCTTGAACCTCTGAATGATCTCGCAGCGCTCTTTTGGCAGCGCACTCAGATCATCGTCCGCACCCGCACCATAAACCGCAATCTGCCCCGCCTCGGGCAAGGCCAGTGCACCACTTTCAATCATCAGGGATAAACGGGATGCTTTCATCGCGGGTTCAGGCCAACGGCCCTATTCCTTTTCCATGGTGCATTGCAGCGGATGCTGGTTGCGAATGGCCAAATCCATCACTTGCGCCACTTTGGTTTCTGCCACCTCGCGCGAAAACACACCGACAACCGCCAGCCCTTTTTTATGTACTGTCAGCATAATTTCAACCGATTGCGCCGCACTTAGCCCGAAAATCCGTTCCAATACATGGGTGACAAATTCCATTGGCGTGTAGTCGTCATTCAACAACAACACCTTATACAACGGTGGGCGGGCTGTTTTTGGGCGGGTTTTAAGCGCAAGCCCTGTGTCGCTGTCATCCTGATTGTCCTTATCGGACATCATCTGCAACGGGTATATCTGTTTTGAAATCAAGGGGCGTTTCCATCGTCAGTTCCGAGGCAGTATATAAGCACTCTGGCGGGCAGGATAAAGGGGGACAATTCCAGATAGTTAAAATCCGGACTATATGGCCCAATTGGGCCGGTTTTCCACTATTCGGCCGGTTTTCCGGGGCCTGGCAACACTCCGCGCAAGAAGTTTGCCACATTTCTGACACATTCTAACATCTAGCGTTAAAAGCCTCACGCGCTACTATATCTGCCAATATGCCCAAAAAACACCACCAAACTAATTGAAATTAAGGTGTTTTCTCAGAATCACCTGTATGCTAGTGTGCCCTCAATAATAAGAAGCTGACCGAAAAATCGGCAGCATGAGGCAGAGTATGGTGATCGACGTGAAACAACGTCTGGGGCAGTATGTCCGTAATGGGCTATTCTTGACAGTAATGTTCTGTCTGATGGCATTCGCGCCGGTAAAAGGTGTGACTGCACCTTATGCGGCATTTGTAATCGACGCCCGCACGGGCAAGGTGCTGCATTCGCGCAATGCCGACACACGGCTGCATCCGGCATCCCTGACCAAGATGATGACGCTGTATATCGCGTTCGAGGCGATCAATCGCGGTGAAATCTCGCTGGATACAAAAGTGCGCATTTCCAAACGCGCAGCATCCATGCCGCCATCAAAACTCGGACTAAAGCCCGGACAACGCATTAAACTGCGCTATCTGATCCGTGCTGCTGCGGTTAAATCGGCCAATGATGCCGCCACCGCGATTGGCGAGGCTATTTCTGGCTCGGAAGCTGCATTCGCACGCCGGATGAACCGCACAGCCAAAGCTATGGGCATGTCGCGCACGACCTTTAAGAACATGAACGGGTTAACCCAAGCAGGCCACCTGTCTACCGCGCGGGATATGACAACGCTGGGGCGGCATATTTTTTATGACTATCCAGAATACTACAACCTGTTTTCACGGATCACGGCAGATGCTGGCATCAAAACCGTATCACACACAAACCGACGGTTTTTGAACTCTTATCGCGGGGCAGATGGCATCAAAACCGGCTATACCCGTGCGGCGGGCTTTAATCTTGTGGCTTCGGCGCGGCACGGCAATGAACGCATTATCGTGACAGTGTTTGGCGGCCGCTCGACATCTAGTCGCAATGCTAAAGTAGCGGAACTGATGGATCTTGGGTTCCGGCGTGCGCCCAGTCGCGCACGGGTTCGCAAGCCCCAATTGCCGAACTATAGCAGCCCGCCACCTGTCGCCGTTGCATCAGCCGCCGCCACAGCCCCCATCGCGCCAGCGCCCGGATACACCCCGGGTGCAGCAGGCAAGACCATTCGTCTGGTTCGTGCTGTAAAAACAAGCGTGCGGCCACCGCAACGCCCTGTGATCGCTCCGCCAGCGGAATTGCTGGTCGCAATGAAAAGCGAAATCGAAAATGCAGTTCAGGAAGCCCAGCAAACCATTGTTACCGAACAGGTCGCCGCAGCTACGCCTGCGCCATCAGGGCCCGCCCCCGTAATTACACCACCGCCGCCGCCGCGCCCTGCGAATGTTGTTCTGGCTTCGGTTTCAACCGCTCCTTCAGCCCCGATCATTGTGACACGCGTGTCTACATCCGGTGGGCGGCTATGGGGGGTTAATGTTGGCCGTTATTCATCGCAAAATCAGGCCGAACGGATATTGCTTAAAACCGCATTAAAGGAAATGACCACGCTTGAGGGATCGCTTCGCAAGGTGGTGCGGCGCAACACCGGTTTTGACGCCAATTTTGTCGGAATGACACAGCAAACGGCCGAACTTGCCTGTCGTCGCCTGCAAGCCCGCGACATCACCTGCACCACAATGGGGCCGTCCTGAGTGGTGCAGTTCGCCCTACCAGTTGCGGATGTTCCCAGCGTAGAAATCTACGCAACCACCACCCGATTTGCCGTGCGCCGCATATTTTGCGTTGGCCGCAATTATGCCGATCATGCCCGCGAGATGGGCAATGATCCGGATCGCGAGCCGCCGTTCTTTTTCACCAAACCCGCCGATGCGGTAGTGGATGACGGGGCCACCCTGCCCTACCCGCCGCAAACTGAAAACCTGCATCACGAAGCCGAGCTGGTGGTGGCCATTGGCCTGGTGGGCGTTGATATTAACGCCAAGCAAGCGCTGGAACACGTTTGGGGCTACGCCACAGGTAATGACCTGACACGGCGCGATATGCAGGCCGCAGCAAAAGACATGCGCCGCCCGTGGGATATGGCCAAGGGGTTTGACAACTCTGCCGTTTGTGGTGCGTTGCACCCTGTTTCTACTGTGGGACATCCAATGCGCGGGCGGATCACGGCGCATGTTGATGGTGTTTTGCATCAGGACGGTGATATTGGCGATATGATCTGGCCCGTGGCCGATGTGATCGCCTATCTGTCACGTTCTGTCGCCTTGGCAGCAGGTGATCTGATTTATACTGGCACCCCTGCAGGTGTTGGGCCGATTGGGCGCGGCCAAAGCTGCACCATTGCCATAGACGGGTTAAGCAGCGTTACAACGACATTCGTATAACCGCATTGTAGGCTACTCGTCAGGGCGCGGTTTGTCGTCCCATTCATCACTAAGGATACGGTGCGCATCGCCTTCGGGGTCATCGTATTGTTTGGACTTTAGGGTCCAGAAAAATGCAACTAACCCAAGCCCGCCCAAAAACAGCGAGATCGGTATCAGATAGACAATGACTTCCATGTTGCCCCCTACCGCAATCGTAACGCGTTTAGTGAAACCGTTATTGAAGACGCAGACATCGCCAAGGCCGCAACCAGCGGTGTAGCAAATCCGAACAGGGCAATCGGCACCGCAATCATGTTGTACCCCGCCGCGATGCCAAAGTTTTCCAAAATACGCCGCGTGGCTTTGTGCGCAATCACGGTAGCATCTGCCATCGGTGACATGTCATTGCCCAGCAACACGATATCCGACGCAACCCGCGCCGCATCCAGCGCCGTTGCGGGCGAGATCGACACATGCCCGGCAGCAAGGGCCGCTGTATCGTTCAAGCCGTCGCCAACCATCAAAACCTTTGCACCCGCGTCAGAAAGCGCTGCAATACGGGCGGCTTTATCTTGTGGCAAGGCTTCGGCGGTCCAATCGTCAAAACCTAACCGCATGGCCATATCCTCAACCGCTGCGGGCGCGTCGCCCGAAATCAGCAACAGCGACATGCCTTGGGCTTTGAGTGCGGCAACCGCCTCGGCTGCTCCTTCACGCAGGCGGTCGCTATAGGTAAACGCCAAAGGCGCACCCTTGCCGATTTGCAGATAGGTTGCGGTTTGCGGGCCGGATTGCGCCCCGACCCATGCAGCGCGGCCCAGCCTGACAATTTCATTCCTCCACTTGGCTTCAACGCCATAACCGGGCACCTCGTGCAGATCGCTCAATTTAGCGGGTTTGATGCCCACCTGTTTGGCCGCCGCAGTCAGAGAAACCGCCAGAGGGTGCAACGAGGCCTCGGCCAATGCCAATGCGACTTTCAGGTCCTGCCCTGAAAATTCGCCAATATTGGTCAGTTCCGGCCGCCCCTGTGTCAGGGTGCCGGTTTTATCAAACACCACGGTGTCAACTTCGGCCAAGCGCTCCAGCGCGGTGGCGTCCTTGATCAGCATACCCTTGCGAAACAGGCGGCCCGAGGCGGCTGTGGTCACGGCGGGCACCGCCAACCCCAACGCACAGGGGCAAGTGATGATCAGCACCGCAACCGCGATGTTCAACGAGGTGCGAATATCGCCGCCGGTGGCAAACATCCAGCCAACAAACGCCAGAAACGATAGCAAATGCACCCCGGGCGCATAGATGCCTGCGGCTTTGTCAGCCAAGGACGTATAGCGGTTTTTGCTGCTTTCAGCCACCGCCACCAGATCAGCCATACGGTGCAGCGAGGTATCTTCGCCCGCCGCAGTGACCCTCACCGTAAGGGGGCCTGTCAGGTTGACCTCGCCCGCACTGACCACGCTATCGGGGCCGGTAAACACCGGCACGGTTTCACCGGTTAACAGTGAACGGTCCAACTCGCTGTCCCCCTCAACCACAACGCCATCAACCGGCATCCGCCCGCCAGGTTTGACACGCACCAGATCACCAACGGCAAGTTCGGCAATCGGGACCGTCACGCTGGTGTCTCCGTCAATGCGTTCAGCACGAGGCACTTCGAGCGCTGCCAGTTCTTCGGCGGCGGAACGCGCAATCGCGCGGGTGCGATGATCCAGATAGCGGCCCGCCAGCAGAAAAAACGTCAACGACAGGGCGGCATCAAAATAAGCGTGTTCGCCACCTTGGGTGGTTTCATAAAACGACATCGCACTGGCCAGCAGGATCGCCAGTGAAATCGGCACATCCATGTTCAGGCGGCGCACCTTTAGCATTGCCCACGCACTACGGAAAAACGGCTGGGCGGAAAAGGCGATAGCGGGCAGTGCGATGGCGGCCGAAACCCAATGGAGAAAATCGCGTGTGGCTTCCTGCGCACCGGCCCAAATGGCGACCGACAGCATCATCACGTTCATCATCGCAAAACCGGCTACCGCAAGGCGCATCAGCAATTCACGCCCGCGCTTGTCAGTTTCGGTGGCCCGCAGGGTGCCTGCGTCCAGTTCATGCGCCTCATAACCGATGCCCGCCAGAACGGCCACCATATCATCAGCGGTCATATCGGGATCTGCCTCGATGCTGACCCGTTTCAGGGTCAGGTTCACGCGGGCCGTTTTGACCCCTGCGGTGCGGGATAGCTCGCGTTCAACCGCCGAAATGCAGGCGGCACAATGGACCGTGGGCAGGGACAGCATGATGCGCGCCTCGCTCACCTCGCTCATCCGCGCCATTTCTTCGGCGGATGGGGCCACTGCACAAGCAGGACAAGCAGCGATTTGCGCGCACATGACTAGCCTTTCACACTAAATGTAAGCCGTTGCTTGAAAGGGGTGCCATCAAGCGAAGTTGCCTTCAGGCGCAAGTTCCATAGGCCCGGCCCTAACGTGACAGGGGCCTTAAACACGCCTTGGCGTTGCTGGAACTCCGGCGTCTGGTCATCGCGCACATGGGTCGGTCGACCAACGATTGCGTCCAGTTTGGCCACATCTGCGGGTTGGCCAGATTCATCGACAACCGCCACCTGCAATTCACCATCCTGATGGGTCACAGTAACGTCCCACCCCAGCGCCTCCTGCTCAGCGCGATAATCATCAAAGGTTTGACTGGCGACATAGCTGTTTTTAACATCCATACCTGGGAAGGTGCCCACGGCCATATAGGCCATGAATAGGTTCACACCGATGATGACACCAAAAAACGCAATGAACATCGCAAGGACTTTGCGGCCAGTTAACGGGGCAGCCATTACTTCTCCCTCCCGTTAAAGACAGTGTCGGTATGGACACGTTCGTCTCCGACCCTGTCCTCGACCCATATGCGGAATTCGGTGCGGTCCGACGTTGCCGGATCGCTGCCTTTGGGGGCCGTGACGTAAACCCGTTGCAACAAGGTTTCATTGGCAGGAACGACAACGCTGCCCGCTTCCTGGCTCTCAAGAGAAAGGGTCAGACCAGTGTCAGCGCCGACAGATATATCAAACGCGCGGTCGTCGCCGTGTTTGTTACGCAGCCGCACATCATATGTGTTGCGGATCGTGCCGTCCGACAGCGTTACAAAGGTCGGATTGCGAATAGGCGATACCGTCATGTCGATGTCCGGACGGATGAACAACGCCACCACAAGCCCGATACCAACAACGGACCAAAGCACCGTATACATGATTGTACGCGGCCGCAGAACATGCTGCCAGATTGGACGTGGCGGCACACCTTCACGCTCGGCTGGCTCGTCCGACAGGGCCAGATAGTCAATCAAACCGCGCGGTTTTCCGATCCGTTCCATGATTTCATCACACGCATCGATACAAAGCGCACAAGTGATACACTCCAGCTGTTGCCCATCACGAATATCGATGCCCGTCGGGCAGACATTCACACAGGCCATGCAATCAATGCAGTCGCCCTTTTCCTCGGTATCATTTTTGCGCGCTTTGCCTCGCGGCTCGCCACGCCAACCGCGATAACCAACTGTTAGGGTTTCCTCGTCCATCATAGCGGCCTGAATACGGGGCCATGGACACATGTAGATACATATCTGTTCGCGGGCAAAGCCACCAAACAACACAGTAGTCAAAGTCATCACAAGGATCGTGAGGTAGGCAATGGCTGGTGCATTCAGTGTGACAAGGTTAACTGCCAGCGTTGGCGCATCGGCAAAATAGAACACCCACGCCCCACCGGTTGCGACCCCGATCAACAGCCAGACGAACCACTTGAACAGGCGAAGTCGCCATTTTTTCAGGTCCCATTTGGATTTCCATAATCGCACACGGGCGTTTCGATCACCCTCGATCCATCGTTCTGTCAGGATAAACAGATTGGTCCAGATAGTCTGCGGACAGGTATACCCGCACCAGACCCGTCCCAGTGCAGATGTGAACAAAAACAACCCCAGACCAGCCATAATCAGCAAACCCGCAATGAAATAGAATTCATGTGGCCAGATTTCGATCATAAAGAAGTAAAAGCGCCGCCCAGCAAGGTCGATCAGAATAGCCTGATCCGGCAAGTTTGGCCCACGGTCCCAGCGGATCCACGGGCTGAGATAATAAATGCCCAGTGCAACGGCCATCAGGCCCCACTTAAAACGACGGAACTTGCCCTTTACCTTGCGCGGGAACACAGGTTCACGGGCGGCGTATAATTTGGGGGCTTTGTCTTCGATATTGCTCACGGGATTTACTCCAATCCTCGCTGGCGAAACAGCGGGTATTACATGCTATGCCGGTCGAATCTTGACCTACATCAGCTATTAAATATGTATCCGGTTGGCATCCATGCGACCAAGCGTATCATGCATTCCCAGTATAGGCGAGAAAGCCACTTGTTAGAATGTGTCTAATTGGGATAAGTTGGCACCGACCCCCAAGGAAACGCGCGAACAGGACGGGCGTCGGTGCCTTTTACCGAGGGCTGGAGACCCTCGGAAGCTTGTTCTTACTCACCGCCACCAAGCTGGTGGACGTAAGTGGCTACGGCGTTGATATCGGACTCGGACAAACGAGCCGCCCATGTGGGCATTACACCGAAGCGGGCGAAAGTAACGGTTTCACGAATCGTTGCCTCATCGCCGCCATACAGCCAGATTGCATCAGTTAGATTAGGCGCGCCTTGATCTCGATCACCTTTTCCGTCTTCCGCGTGGCAGGCAGAGCAATTATCTTCAAAAACAACTGCACCCAGCTTGGCCAAATCCGCATCTGCGTCTTGTCCCGAGAGCGTCAGGACAAAATTCACGACCTGATCGATTTCGGCTGGTTCAAGCAACTCGTCGGCACCAAACTTTGGCATTTCCGAAAACCGCGCGTCATCGTCATCCTCGTTACGCACACCATGCGTGATGGTCGTGTGGATCGATTCAATATCGCCGCCCCACAGCCAGTCATCATCCAGCAGGTTTGGATAACCCTTGGCACCCGACGCACCAGACCCGTGGCACTGTGCGCACCATGTCTGGAAGATCGCGGAACCAGCGTTGATCGCATAGTTGTTCAGATCAGCGTCGGCTGAAATCGTGGTCAGATCAGCAGCTGCCAACCGGCCCTCGATCTCGGCGTTGGCAGCGTCCACAGCCGCAATATCCGCCGCAACGTCAGCCCGCGTTGACCAGCCCAACACGCCCGGGGTTGCCCCATTTATCATAGGCCATGCAGGATAGGCGATTGTATAACCAATAGCCCAGATGATTGTGGCGTATAGTGTCCACAACCACCAGCGCGGCAAAGGATTGTTATACTCTTCAATCCCGTCCCAGACGTGGCCGGTTGTTTCGACTTCGTCTTCTTTAACTTGTGTCGGCTTCTTACTCATGACCGCACCTCCTTGGTGACATCTGCAGGATCGGCAGCAGGTTTGTCTTCATTGCGAAAAGGGATGTTGGCAATATCATCGTGCGTTTTACGGCTGCCCGGGCGAAACGCCCAGAATACCACAAAGATAAAGACAGCGAACAAAAACAACATCCCCCAGCTATCTGCGAATTGCCGCATTAAGGAATAAGTATCCATCATCCCCTCCTAGCGGCTTGCGTCGGGCTGGAAGGTCGAGAAATCGACCAACGTGCCCAGCATTTGCAGATACGCAATCAGCGCGTCCATTTCCGAGATACCAGCTTTGCCGTCAAAGTTACGAACCTGCGCTTTAGGATAGCGAACCAGCATTTCTTCATAGTCGCTGTCAGGGTCGGCTTGGGCGGTAAAATCGGCTTTCGCACTTGCGATCATCTCGTCAGTGTATGGCACACCAACCATCCGGTGTGTCGACATCAGATCTTCGATGTATGTCGGCTCGATCATCTTGTTAGACAAGAAACCGTATTTTGGCATGATCGAAACCGGCACAACCGATTGTGGATTGGTCAGATGATCAACATGCCATTCATCCGAATAGCGGCCACCAACACGGGCCAGATCAGGACCTGTCCGTTTGGACCCCCATTGCGCAGGGTGGTCATACTGCGATTCAGCCGCCAGCGAGTAGTGGCCGTAACGCTCTACCTCGTCGCGCAGCGGGCGGATCATCTGGCTGTGGCAAACATAGCAGCCTTCGCGCACATAGATGTCGCGCCCCGTCAACTCGAGCGGGGAGTAGGGGCGCATGCCCTCTACATCCTCGATCGTGTTTTGCAGCCAGAACAGCGGGGCGATTTCCACCGCCCCCCCGACTGATACAACCAAAAGGGACAGAACCATCAGGATCGTTGCGTTTTTCTCGATGACTTTATGTTTATCAAGGATACCCATTTTCAATCCCTCCTATTCTGCAGGCACGGCTGCGGTGGCATCGGCTTTCGCCGGACGCTTTGCAACTGTGGCCCAAAGGTTGTAACACATGATAATTCCGCCGGTCAGATACATCGTGCCGCCAATCGCGCGCACAACGTTCATCGGGAACTTGGCTTCTACGGTATCGGCAAACGAATTCACCAGGAAACCATTTGCATCAACTTCGCGCCACATCAGGCCCTCCATGATGCCTGACACCCACATGGCCGAGGCGTAAAGAACGATCCCGATTGTGGCCAACCAGAAATGATAGCTCACCAGTTTCAGCGAATACAGGCGATCACGGTTCCACAGACGTGGCGTCAAGAAGTAAAGCGCGCCGAATGTGATCATCCCGTTCCAACCCAGCGCACCGGAGTGCACGTGACCAATGGTCCAGTCTGTATAGTGGCTCAAAGAGTTCACAGCGCGGATCGACATCATCGGACCCTCGAATGTGGACATGCCGTAGAAACCAATCGACACCACCATCATCCTGATAATCGGATCGGTGCGCAATTTATCCCAAGCGCCAGACAGGGTCATCAGACCGTTGATCATACCACCCCATGAAGGCATCCACAGAATGATCGACATAACCATACCCAATGTGCCGGCCCAGTCAGGCAGCGCAGTATAGTGCAGGTGGTGAGGACCGGCCCAGATATAAAGGAAGATCAGGGCCCAGAAATGGATGATCGACAGTTTATAACTGAACACAGGACGTTCGGCCTGCTTTGGTACGAAGTAGTACATCATACCCAAGAAGCAAGCCGTCAGGAAGAAGCCCACAGCATTGTGGCCATACCACCACTGCACCATCATATCCTGAACACCCGAGAACACCTGAACCGATTTGGAGCCGAAGAACGACACCGGAATCGACAGGTTGTTCACGATGTGCAGCATCGCGATTGTGACGATGAACGACAGGTAGAACCAGTTTGCCACGTAGATGTGCTTTTCTTTACGTTTGTAAAGTGTGCCCATGAACACGGCCAGATAGGCGACCCACACAACAGTCAGCCACCAGTCGGTGACCCACTCGAATTCAGCATATTCTTTGGACTGGGTTGCCCCCAGAACGTATCCGGCGGCGGCCAGCAAGATGACCAGTTGGTAACCCCAAAAGACGAACCAGCCCAGATTGCCGCCCCAGAGACGGGCAGCCGAGGTGCGTTGCACAACGTAGAACGATGTCGCAATCAATCCGTTACCACCGAATGCGAAGATCACTGCAGACGTGTGTAGCGGGCGCAGGCGTCCGAAGTTCATAAACCCCTGTGCCCATTCAAAGTTCAGGTTTGGAAAGGCAAGCAATGTGGCGATCCAGACCCCAACCAGAAACCCAACAACTCCCCATAGGGCTGTTGCAATTACACCCGCACGAACAACACCATCAAGGTATCCGTCCGTGTTAGGTTTTGGATTGCCCAGACCACGCATGGTCCAGATGAATAGTGCGGCAGCTGCCAACATGATGGTGAGCGCATTCACCATATAAGCCAGATCCCTTGCGTAGCTGGCAGCGATAGCGGCCAAAACCACCACCACCCCGACTACGATAAGTTTAATATAGTCCCACATTGCACGTCCCTTCGTCTTTTTTATCGGCGCGACTCACATTTCGTCCGATTATCTTGCGACTAAATGTCGTATGCCGCTCTTTCCTACTATCGACCTTGATCTATATCAATTCCTGAATGTATCTCCGCTGGAAACCCGATTGATCGACATCAAGGTCATTGCGGCATTCCGAATCTATATCATAAGCGAATGGTATTATTTACGGGAGATTGCCAAATGGCTTACAAATCCTTGCTGACTGTTGTCACCGATACGAAAATAGCGAAACCCGCGCTTGAAAAAGCCATTGCTGTAGCCCGCACTGAGGACGCGCATCTGGATGTTCTTTGCATCGGTGTGGACCGCACACAAACCGGATATTATTACGCTGGAGCCAGTGCTGTTTTCCAACAAGAAGTCATTGAAAAGGCAAAAGAAGAGGCCGCCGCTGCCGAGGAGTTTACCTCAGGTTTGCTCGAAAATAGCGAGATCAAATGGTCGCTTGATAAGGCCGTCGCACAATTGGCCGGATTGGGGCGTCTGGTTGCGCACCGCGCACGGTTCAACGATTTAATTATCTTGCCGCGCCCCTATGGTAAAGGATGCGGGCAGGAACAGGAAATTTTCGTTGAATCCGCATTATTCGAAGGGAATGTGCCCACGTTGGTCATCCCGCCCAAAGCAAAAGCCACAGCAGACGCCAAACGTATTATCGTGGCATGGAACGAAAGCAGCGAGGCGATGTCAGCGGTTCGTGCCGCCCTTCCGGCCTTAATCGCAGCCGATTCGGTGAATATTGTGGTGATTGATCCACCCCAACACGGGCCGGACAGGTCAGACCCAGGCGGGGCATTATCGCAAATGCTGGTGCGCCATGGCGTGACGGCGGAAATTACGGTACTGGCCAAAACCATGCCGCGGGTTTCAGATGTGTTGTTACGGCACACACGCGACATAAACGCCGACATGTTGGTGATGGGGGCCTATGGCCACTCGCGGTTTCGCGAGGCCATTCTAGGCGGAGCAACACGGAATATGCTGGAAAATGCAGGGGTTCCGGTGCTGATGGCCCATTAAGGCCCAAGGTCAGAACCCTAGTTCAGAAAACCGCCATCGGCATCATCACCGGCTTCATTCAGCAGTTTCTGGAAGTCGGGAATGGTCACATGCCGCTTGCCTTCCAGCTCGATAATCCCGTCCTTGCGAAGGGCCGAAATTTGACGACTGACCGTTTCCAGCGTTAGCCCCAGATAATCGGCCATCGCCACACGGGTCAGGGGCAGATCAAACACCATCGCACCACCCGATCCATCCAACTGCAAAGACGCATCTCGCCGCGCAATGATTGCGATCAGGCTGGCAATTTTCTCGCGGGCCGTTTTGCGCCCCAGCAGCAGCATCCATTCGCGGGCTGCATCCAATTCGTCCAGCGTCATTTCCAACAGCCGTTGCGCGATATGCGGCGTTTCCAGCATCATCTTCTCGAACGGTTTCTTGCGAAAGCAACACATCACCAGATCAGTGGTCGCAACCACATCATAAGGGGCAATTTCGCGCCCGGGCCGCCCGACAAAATCACTGGGCAGCAACAGGCCCACCATCTGCGTGCGCCCGTCTTCCATCGTTTGGGTCAGCGACGCGATACCCGACACAACCGAGCCGACAAAATCCATCCGGTCGCCGGACCAGACCACAGTCTGCCCCGCTTCATAGCTGCGGTAATATTTCATGCTATCCAGCACGACCTGCTCATCCGTATCGCACCGCGCACATACGGCGCGATGGCGGATAGGGCACTCCCCGCATCTTCTGTCGGTTAGGTCTGCAATATTCATAATCTGTTCGCGCGTCGCTTCTTGATTGATCTCGATCAAAGTGATCAGTCCTGTTCACAGGTAACTCTACTTGAATGACACAACAATCACAACTTGCACGCCTCGGTTTATTTGACGCACGGGTTCCGCGCTATACCAGCTACCCGACTGCCCCGCAATTTACAGGCGGCGTAGACCAGAGCCACTTCACCAACTGGGTTCGCGCGATACCTGCGGGCTCCGAAATCTCGCTCTACCTGCATGTGCCGTTTTGCAGGCATCTATGCTGGTTTTGCGCCTGTAGAACCCAAGGCACCCAATCAGAAGAACCGGTGCGCGCCTATCTAAAAACCCTGAAATCCGAAATCGCGCTGCTAAAGGAAATCCTGCCAGCAGACTTGCGCCTATCTCGCTTACATTGGGGTGGCGGCACGCCGACATTGATGTCTGCCGATATGATTTCCGATCTGGCGGGCACTGTGCTGGATGTGATTCCCATGGCCGAAGGTGGCGAGTTTTCCGTTGAAATTGACCCCAACGAAATCGACGAGAGCCGGATCAAGGCGCTGGCGGATGTCGGCATGAACCGCGCATCCATCGGGGTGCAGGATTTTGACGCCGAAATCCAAAAGGTGATTGGCCGCATCCAAAGCTATGAACTGACCCGCGATGCCGCCGACATGATCCGCGCCCATGGCATCGACAGCCTGAACGCCGA
>NZ_JBSMEZ010000045.1:0-13841 GCF_056498605.1 Profundibacter sp. | reverse complement strand
AGGGGGTCGCACGTTCGAATCGTGCCGGGTGCACCATTTTTCTCAATTATATAAGATGGTTAGCTGGTTGGTTAGGGTTGCCCAAGGATGGGGCGCGAAGCTAGTAGGCAATTAGTAGGCAATTTTTCTCGATAGAAGCAGGAATCGCACCTGTGCTTTTTGTAGCACAGGATACTGCGGCTTGTTTGTTCGACATCTTTCGGCTTCCAAGTCATCTTGTGGGATATGGTCAATTAGATATGGCGACCTGCCGCAGCAATAAACTATCGATGTGAGTTCTAGAGATGGGCCATGTCAAATCTGAGGACTGCTCACGGCCCTTAGCTGCCGTTCGTTGCGTAGTCCGTCGCTGCAATGCAGCTTCCCCACAGCTGCCATTGGTGCAGAATTTTGAGGTGCAAAAGCAGTCGGCAATCTTATATTGAACCCCTTGGGTTGATCCATTTAGCGGTTATTGAGGCCCAGAGAGATCGTTAAAAAGCCGCCACATCTAGGCATTCATCGATTGTGGGTTGGGAGAAAACACTAATTGTTCTCTTAAGCTAGCTACTTCCAATGATTTAATTACACTATTGAACAGGTGCATCCTCAGAAAGCTAACGACAGGGACCACAACTCCATCACCAGTTAAATGATAGCACTCGGTTGAACTTTGGGGCAATTGATAGTCAATTGGTAATCCCATTAGCGCCGCTGTTTCACTTGGCGACATGAGCCTTGATCGTGTCTCAGGCCCCCTTACAAAAACCAGTGTTTGCTTACTTGAGCCACCGACAGGCACGCGTAGACAGCCAGAGACTCCATCAAATCTCACTTCTGCTCTTTGGACTTTCTTTCCATTTGGGTCTGTCCTCATCCTCCGGTAGAGAGTCCCTACAGTGGCACTTTCGTTATTTCGGGCGGAAGCAAGCTTCTTGAGATTGTTGGCATCCATCAAGGAGATCAGGCGCTGAGTTTGCTCCACAGAATGCCAAGTCGGCCAAAGATCATCGATAGAACCCACGAACGTATGAAGGTTGGACTTTGGTTCAGGCAGAGGCGGTAGGTGCCACCCACCCAATTCTCCTTAGTCGTGCTAGGAAGTGCGTCTTGCGCTCTAACGATTGAGCTAGGATGATAATTCGGTATGAACCGCCCCTTGTTTGCCGGAGGCTGATTACTTCATGTTATGCGACAGAACCTAGACATTTTACGGGGCATATGATTTGCCGACACCCCACCAATTTCCCTTGTGCAAATCCACAATCTGGAGTTTCACAGGTTCATGATCAAACCCGCCCCCGATTTCACCCTTGAGCAATCTGCTATGGATGCAGGCCGCGCTATTATCGCTGGCGTAGACGAGGTCGGGCGCGGCCCTTTGTGTGGTCCAGTGACGGCTGCGGCGGTCATACTTAACCCTTTGAATATCCCTGAAGGCTTGAATGACTCCAAAAAACTGACGGCAAAACGCCGCGAGGTATTGTTTGATGTCCTTATGGAATGCGCCGAAATTTCCATCGCCCATGCCAGTGTTGAGGAGATCGACGAGATCAATATCCTGCGTGCCTCGCATCTTGCAATGGAGCGGGCGGTGGCCGGATTGGACCGCACACCCGACCATGTGCTGATTGATGGCAACCTGATCCCGCGCGGACTGACCATTCCGGCGACTGCTGTGATCAAAGGCGACGCCAAATCCCTGTCGATTGCGGCGGCCTCAATCATGGCCAAAACATGCCGCGACCGGATCATGGTGGATTTGGCGCAACAATATCCGGGTTACGGGTGGGAAAAGAACGCAGGCTACCCCACACCTGTGCACTTAAAAGCACTGCAAGAATTGGGTGTAACCCCACACCATAGACGTTCGTTCAAGCCGGTATACAAGATGTTGTAGCAAGATAATTTTCTAACCTATTGATTCAAAAAGAAATTGACGGCGAATCGTCTATGAATCATCCTAGGCCTCAACAACAAGCGCGAAAATGCGCAACCTCAGAGGCAGAAGATGACAACAAAAACCAAGACAAACGCGGCTGCAAAGCTACCGCTGAACCAAATCCTTGATGGCGATTGCATCGAGGTGATGAACAGTCTGCCCGCAGGCTCTGTTGACCTGATTTTCGCTGATCCACCTTATAACTTGCAACTGCGTGGCGACCTGCACCGCCCCGACAATTCCAAGGTTGATGCGGTTGATGATGCGTGGGACCAGTTTGCCAGTTTCAAGGCCTATGACAAGTTTACCCACGAATGGCTAAAGGCCGCGCGTCGGCTGTTGAAACCCAATGGTGGGATTTGGGTGATCGGATCATATCACAACATTTTCCGCGTCGGTGCCGAGTTGCAAAATCAGGGCTTTTGGATTTTGAACGATGTGGTCTGGCGCAAAACCAACCCGATGCCGAACTTTCGCGGCATGCGCCTGACCAATGCGCATGAAACCATGATCTGGGCCTCCAAAGAAGAGGCCAGCAAATACACCTTTAATTACGATGCTTTGAAAGCACTGAACGAAGGCATCCAGATGCGAAGCGACTGGGTGCTGCCGATTTGCACCGGCCACGAGCGTCTGAAAAACGAGGATGGCGACAAAGCCCATCCAACCCAGAAACCCGAGAGCCTGCTGCACCGCGTGATTGTTGGCACCACCAACCCGGGTGATGTTATTCTGGATCCGTTCTTTGGCACCGGCACTACGGGTGCTGTCGCTAAAAAATTGGGCCGTGAATATATCGGGATCGAGCGCGAAGAGGCATACCGCAAGGTTGCCTTAAAACGCCTTTCAAAAATCCGCAAGTTTGACAAGGAGAGCCTGCAAGTCACCACCGCTAAACGGGCGGAACCACGGGTGCCGTTTGGCCAGCTGGTTGAACGTGGCATGCTGTCACCTGGCGAAAAATTGATGAGCCTGAACGGACGCTACACCGCCAAGGTTCGCGCCGATGGCACATTGGTCGGCCATGATGTGAAGGGCTCAATCCACCAAGTAGGTGCTGCACTTGAAGGTGCGCCCAGCTGTAATGGCTGGACCTACTGGAGTTATAAACGCGATGGCAAACAGGTGCCGATTGACCTGCTGCGCCAACAAATTCGTGCTGAAATGGCCGAACGCCCGAACTAGGGCTTCACCAAAAGATATACCGCCGGTGCCTGTGGCCTGACTACAAGCACTCACTTGCCCCGCCATTTACTTGGCGGGGTTTTTTCGTGGTCAAAACCGGCGAAGATTCACATCTGCGCACGTCAATTTGATCCAGATTGATTCCGCCCGCAGCCATTCCCGTCGCATTCTGATTTCATCAGAAATCTCGCAACAGTGCGATGAAGCAGTGAATGGTACGCCAACTATGACATCCGGCCCCATATCCCGCCCCACAGGAGGCGATTTTGTCAAACGGCACAGGTTATCCACCCGTCTTTGGCACTGGATTAGTGCCGGGATCATGGTGGTTATGCTGATGAGCGGTCTTCTGATCTTCAACGCCCACCCCCGTCTTTATTGGGGTATCTCCGGGGCCAATCCGGATCCTGCCTGGCTGGAAATCGGCCATGAAAATGAACAGGGCTATTTGCGGGTTGCAGGCGCTGAACTAACCACAACCGGTGTGTTGGGCCTGTCCGAAGGTCCTAATAACTCGGTCGCCAAACGCGCCTTTCCCGCATGGGCCACCCTGCCGTCCTATTTTGATTTATCTGCCGCACGCCGCTGGCATCTCAGCTTTGCGTGGTTGCTGGCTATCGGCACATTATCCTTTGGAATATGGAGCATCTTCAACGGCCACCTGCGCAATAAATTATTACCGACGTTGGCGGAATTATCCCCGAAAAATATCTGGAACGAATGCAAGGAGCATGCCAGATTCCGGTTCCCCTGTGGAGAGGAGGCACGTCAATATAATGTCATTCAAAAAGTCGTCTATCTGGGTGTTAGTGGCGGATTAATCCCGATAATTATCCTCAGTGGCCTAACTATGTCACCTTGGGTTAATGCGGTTGCGCCTTGGTTGCTTGACCTGTTCGGCGGGCGCCAATCGGCCCGATCGGTTCATTTTATCGCAGCATTTCTGATTGTTTTATTCGTCGTGATTCATTTGTTGATGGTCATTGTGTCCGGACCGATCAACGAATTGCGATCGATGATTACTGGCTGGTATCGCCTACCGAAAGAGAGGAAAAAATGAGCAGCCGTTTTACCCGTCGCGCTTTGTTAACCGGCCTTGGCCTTGCGGCACCCGCCCTTATTCTGGGCGGCAAGAAACTGTATCCCGACTGGAAACCACAAGAAACCCTGCTAATTTCTGGCGAATGGCTGTCGACCCGCGCACATGAATTGGTTGGGCGCGGTGCGCTGGCGCGTGAATATACCACTGCTGACCTATCGCCCAACTTTCGCACTAACGGCAGCATTGAGCCCAAGACAGCGCGGTGGGTAAGGGATGCGAAAACCGGATTTGAAAGCTGGCGTTTACAGATTAATGGCAAAGTGAAAACCCCGCGTGAATTCTCGCTGGCCGATTTGAAATCCTATCCGTCCCGCACCCAGATCACCCGCCACGATTGCGTTGAAGGGTGGAGCGCGATCGGCCAATGGACCGGTGTGCCACTCGCCGCTTTGCTGGATACGGTCGTTTTGCAAGAGGATGCCCGCTATCTGGTTTTCTGGTGCGCTGATAAATTTGGCGACTGGCAATATTATGAAAGCATTGATTTAATTGATGCATTCCATCCACAAACGATTTTGGCCTATGGCATGAATGGCGGGCCATTGCCGCAGGACCACGGTGCCCCGATCCGGCTGCGGGTCGAACGGCAGCTGGGCTATAAGCAGGCGAAATTCATCATGCGGATCGAGGCGGTCTCATCATTTGCGGCCATCGGCGACGGTCTGGGCGGGTTGTGGGAAGATATCGCCGGATACGAGTGGTACGCGGGTATTTAGGCCTCCTACCGCGGCATTGGCGTCGTCCCCGCCTTATACGCATCCCAATCGGTGATCTCGGGATAATACATCGCCCTCCAATCACGCACCTTCGGGTTCATCCGGCGGCGCCACAAATGCGGCATCATCGCAAGCGCTGTCATTAACGGATACCCGCGTGGCAGTTGCGGGGCCTCGGAGGCTGAATAGGTTTGCAGCAGCGGGAACCGGCGGGCCGGTTTATAGTGGTGGTCGGAATGGCGTTGCAGGTTGATCAGCAGCCAGTTGGAGGCCGTGTGCGCGGAGTTCCATGAATGATGCGGCATCACATGTTCATATTTACCATCGCCCAGATGTTTGCGGGTCAGTCCGTAATGTTCGACATAATTGGTCAATTCCAGCATCCAGATGGCGATAAACGCCTGAAACACAAAGAACCCGACGCCAGACCAGCCGCCTAGCCAAAAGGCCAAACCCAGTGCTGCGATCTGCAAAGCCCCGTATTTCCAGAACGGATTGCTGCTGTCGAAAACGCCCAGCCCCTTGCGCTCCAGCATCTTCTTCTCCGCCTCCCACGCCGAAGCGGGACATTCTCGCAGAACCCGTGGGAAAAACTGATGGAACCCCTCGTTATACCGTGCCGTGACCGCATCGCGCGGGGTGCCGACATAGATATGATGCACCAGCAGATGTTCGGTGCGAAAATGGCTGTATAGGACGGTGGCCAGCAGCAGGTCCGCCAGCCAACGTTCCAGTCGGCTTTTCTGGTGCATCAGCTCGTGAGAATAAACAATTCCCGTGCCACCTGAAACTGATCCAACCCCGTAAAATAACACGATTTTTTCTAGTAATGACAGGTGGTTGGTCACTGTCACCCACCAGATCATGCCGAATATCAGCACAAACTGGATCGGGAACCAGATCATGGTGACCAGCCGGTACCAAAACAGATCCTGATCATCTGTTTCTGTATCCGGATTGGTTTCATTCAACCCCAGCAACGCGTCCAGTGCGGATGATATTGTCCAGCCGTAAATTGCCAGTAAAATGGTCCACCATCCGCCGTAAACCGCACCGATATAGGCCAGCGGCACAGCGCCGATGGAAATCCAGAACGGCAACGCGGAACTCGGTTTGGCGACCTGTTTCGAAGGGGTCATATTCATCTCCAACAATATGCGCGTTGCCCCATATATTCATAGGTTTTCGCTGAACTCAATCACTATCAAACGCGGGGCGTGCAAGGGCGTAGGCCTTGCGCATTACTGTGGGCAGATCGCCTGCATCGAACTGATCGGGCGGGATGAATTCGCCAACCTTCGGGGGCGTGTCGGTGACGGTTGTGACCTTCACCATCAGGCACAGATGGAAGTGGGTGAAGGTATGGCGAACCTCGGAGTTGATCGTGCGCCAATCTGCGGAAAGCGGTTGTTTTTCAACGGCTTCATCACCCCATTCCGCCCCGGGCCAGCCTAACATGCCCCCCAGCAACCCTTTGTCGGGTCGTCGCTCCAACAGCCATGCGCCATCGCTGCGCCGTGCGATATAGGCTATGCCGTAGCGGGTTGGTTTCGCGGGTTTCGGCGTTCTGCGCGGCAATTCTGCGGCACAGCCATTGGCCCGCGCCCCGCACGCACCAGACCAAGGGCACAGCCCACAGTTTGGCGATTTCGGGGTGCAGACTGTTGCCCCCAAATCCATCACCGCCTGCGCGTAATCGCCAGCCCGCACATCGGGTGTTAGGGCTGCGGCATGTGCCTGCAACTCCGATTTGGCGGCGGGCAAGGGGGTGGTAACATGGAACATTCGTGCCATTACCCGTTCGACATTGCCATCCACCACGCATTCCGCCCGCCCAAAGGCAATCGAGGCTATGGCGGCGGCGGTATATGGGCCGATTCCCGGCAATGCTATCAGTTCGTCCCGCGTATCAGGAAATATCTCGCCGTAATCGGCCACAACCAGCCGGGCGCATTTCAACAGGTTGCGGGCGCGGGCGTAATATCCCAGACCGGCCCATTCGGCCATCACCGCCTCATCCGCAGCGCCTGCCAATGCGACAACTGTCGGCCAACGTGTTGTAAAAACGTGGAAATATTTGGCAACGGCAGCCACGGTGGTTTGCTGCAGCATCACCTCGGACAACCAGATGCGGTAGGGATCGGGGCGCACACCTACCTTGGACATGGCAGGTGGAACACGCCACGGCATCACGCGGGCATGGGCATCATACCAACCCAGCAACACATCGCTTAATTCCAAATCACGCAATCTTTATTCGCCCTTATGTGCTATTGCTCTGGCACCCCGCCCGAACCTGTTTAGAATAGCGAACAACTGACGGAAAGACAGATGAAGCAAACAGACGGATATAAACAGCGTAAACGCACCAGCCGCGGGTTTAGACGCACGTCTAACCTGTTGCAATCGCGTATCCGTTCGGCGGGTGAATCCCGTGGCTTTGCTGTGACCCGTCTACTGACCCACTGGGCCGAGATTGTCGGCGAAGATACCGCCCGCATCGCCCGCCCTGTGGATGTGAAATACGGACGCGAAGGGTTGGGCACGACGCTGACGTTGCTGACCACCGGCGCACAAGCCCCGATGCTGGAAATGCAAAAGGAAACGCTGCGCGAGCGGGTCAACAGCTGCTATGGCTATACCGCTATTTCGCGCATCCGTATCACCCAGACGGCGGCCACCGGATTTGCCGAGGGTCAAGTGCAGTTTGCGCCCGCGCCAAAGGCAAAACCTGCCGTTGTCAGCCCCGAAAACAAGCAGGCCGCACGCAAAGCAGCCGAACCTATTGCCGATCAGGGATTGCGCGATGCCCTTGAAGCATTGGGCGAAAATATTATATCCCGTTCCAGACACTGAAAAAGGATTATCCATGAAACGTAGAATGTTCATCGGTGCAGGTGCACTAACATTGGCGGGCGGCTCGGCTTACTGGCTGAATGCAACTGACGCAGGGTTGGGCAGTTCCAGTAGCGCTGGGTTTGGTGCCGCAATGGCGCAAACCGCAGAAACAACTGCCGAGGTTGACACATCCGGCATTATCGAAATGGCACTGGGGGCCAAAGATGCGCCAGTGACGGTCGTTGAATACGCCTCATTCACTTGTCCGCATTGTGCGAGGTTCCATAAAGAAGTCCTGCCGCAGCTTGAAGAAAATTATATCGGGACCGGCAAGGTCCGGTTCATTTTCCGCGAGGCCTATTTTGACAAATACGGGCTGTGGGCCAGCCTGATGGCACGTTGTGGTGGCGAGATGCGTTATTTCGGGATAACCGATATTTTGATGCAAGATCAGGGCGCGTGGCTGGGTGAAGGCGACCCTGCGACTGTGGTTGAAAATCTGCGACGCATCGGCCTGACGGCGGGTATGACCAACGAAAATCTGGATGTCTGTTTCAATGATAGTGATCAGGTGCAGGCGCTGGTGGCGTGGTATCAAGGCAATTTCACCCGTGATGACATGAATTCAACCCCGTCCTTTTTGATCAACGGGCAGAAATATTCCAACATGAGCTATGAGAGTTTCTCGGAGATTCTGGACGAAAAACTGGCTGAATAGCTATTTATTAACGGCTGCGAGCGCGGTATCAAATGCGCTCCAGTCGGCGATTTCCAGACGTACGGGTAATGTCAGAACCTCGGCGCGAAACGCAGGTGGCAGGCGCACGGCGTCCTTTTCTGTGGTGACCATAATCGCGCCCAATGCCTTGGCCTCGAACGACAGGCGTTTCATCAGGGCGGCGGTTAGAGGCTGATGATCACTCAGCGCTTCGGTGTGCAGCAGGTCGGCGCCAAGCGCACGTAAAGTTGCAAAGAATTTTTCAGGGTGACCAATGCCGGCAAAGGCCATAACTGGCTGGTCCTGCCAGTCAATTCCGGTTTGAAGCGGTGCCAATCTGCCGGTCATATGCGGCAGAGAAATTACCTGCCCCCATGTTTGTAGAAACATCTTTTGCGGCTTTGTTTCGCCGATAGACAGCAACAGATCAGCGCGGGTTAACCCGACATTGACGGGTTCGCGCAACGGCCCTGCGGGCAACACACGACCATTGCCAAACCCAATTGCCCCGTCCACCACAACGATTGAAATGTCCTTGTGCAGGGTCGGGTTTTGAAACCCGTCATCCAACACGATTATATCGGCACCTGCCGAAACTGCGGCCTGCGCCCCAGCGGCCCTGTCCTTGGCTACCCACGTCGGGGCGAAGGCGGCCAGCAGTAGTGGTTCATCCCCTGTCTGGTCGGCGCTGTGCACCGTTTCATCAACGCGCACGGGGCCGTCCAGTGACCCGCCATATCCACGAGACACCACATGAGGGGTGTGGTCTGCATCCTGAAGGCGCTGAACGATGGCAATTGTGGTCGGTGTTTTGCCGGTGCCGCCTGCATTGATGTTCCCTACGCAAATCACCGGAACGGGGGCGGTATAGTCGGGTGGTTTGACCACGCGGCGGGCCGTTGCGTTGCTGTAAACAGCTCCAAGCGGCGACAGGATACGCGCCATCATGCCGGGGCGGTTTGAGGGGCGGAACCAGAAACGGGGCGGTTTCATTATGATGCCTCTTGCGGGTCCATGACATCATAAATCAATGCCATTGCGTGGTCCATAGCCTCGGCCCCGCTGGTGGAAATCTCCCAACCGGCATGGGCCATTTCGGCGGCTTTGTCGGGGGCCAACAGGTCCTGCACTGCGGCGGCAAGCTGGGTTGCGTCCTTGACCTCGCGCGCAGCACCGGCTGCATCCAGTCGCGCATAGCCGGGGATGTAGCCATCAACGAACGGCCCGTGAAGCACGGCAGAACCATGGGCGGTCGCCGCATTGGGAGAGCAGCCCTTAGCCCCTTTGGCCAGTGAATTCCCCAAGAAACAGACGGGCGCAACTCGCAGCCACAGCCCCATTTCATCATCGGTGTCAGCGATGAGGATCTGGACGTGTTCATCGGGCTCCTGATCCTGTGAGCGTTGTGCAATTTGCCAGCCATCGCCGGTCAGGATACGGGCGATATCATCCCCGCGCGTGGTGTCTTTTGGGGCAAGAACCAGCAGCAAACGGTGTGACAAACGGCTGGCAGCACGGTGGGCGGTAACGATCAGCGCCTCCTCGGCCTCATTGGTGCAAGCGGCCAGCCAGACGGGGCGGGTGGCAAGCGTTTCGGTCATCTTATCGCGGTCGCGGTCGTCGCAAAAAAGGGTGGCTGCGTTTTCTTCCAACAGACCGCTGGTCAAAATCCCGATGCTGTCAGCACCCTGTCGGACCAGTTGGGTCTTAATGGTTTCATGGCTGACAAGGATATGGTCGAATAGGTCAAGTGTGGCGCGAATTACGCCTTTGTTCCAACGGGTGTGCCCGTCAACGGTGGCGCGGGTTCGGGCATTCAGCATCAGTAGCGGAATGGTACGGGCGTGGGCCTCGACCACAAGGGCGGGGCGCAATGCTGATCCGGCCCAGATGGCAATGCTTGGCTGCCAATGGTCAAGAAACTCTGCCACCCGTCGCGGGGTATCTGCGGGGGCGGCCAAGTGCAGGCAAGGCTGATCACAGCACTCCTGAAACGGGATTTCGACATGTGTATTTTCAGTGGTCGTAACCAGAAACGACATCTCGGTCAGGTCCTCGGTCAGATTCCGGATCAATTCTTGGATCGAGGAAACCTCTTGTTGGTCTGAGACATGCAGCCACACCAGTTTCCCAGCGGGGCGGGCAAGACGTTTTGAGGTATCAATGTCTTGCGATTGCCCTGCGCGGCGAGCGGCAGCAAGATAGAGGCGCAGGCTAAGCAACATGCGAGCCTAGCCGTCCAGCTCTTCGGTTGGAGAGGCCTCAACCCCTTCGTCACGAAGGCGGTGGATGTGGGCGATGAAATACCGCATGTGGGCGTTATCAACGGTGCGGTGCGCTTCGGCTTTCCAGGCGTTATAGGCCGCGTCATAGTTGGGGAACATGCCAACGACATGGATGTCGTCCACGTCTTTGAATGCGTTTTTGGTCGGGTCGATCAGTTCGCCACCAAAGACAAGGTGTAGGCGTTGGGTCATTTTGCAGGCTCCGTTACGTTTCCAAGTGGTCTGTCAGCACAGTAGTTGATCGGATGGAGCGGAGAAAGAGATTCTATGCCTCCGGCGGGGATATTTATGGAACAAAAATAGGCTAGGCCAGTTGTGCGCAGATGGTTTTGTGCAAATTAGGTCCTGCTGTAATCATGCCGTTTAGTTGGGGGTGCGGGTTGTTATAGACGGGTTTAGCGCCCGTTATATCAGTGACGGTGGCACCCGCACGCTGGGCAATCAGGGCACCGGCGGCCACATCCCATTCCCATGTCGGGCGCAGGGTCAGCATCGCGTCAAAGCGCCCCTCGGCAACTAGACACAAACGATAAGCCAGTGACGAGCGGAAATGGCATTCAAACGGCGGGATGCCGGATTTCCAGTGTTGGGGTTTGAAATTGCATTTGGTTGCGAGCACAGTTGGGGTCTGATCCGGTTTCGGGGTGCTGGCACTGATCGGGCGCCCGTTAAGGGATGCGGGTATGGTGTTGGTCGCAACGTATAGTTTGTCCATCATCGGCAAGAACACCACGGCGGCTGTTACCTGCCCATTGTGCGCAATTGCGAGTGAATGGGCGAAGGTTTTGGAGCCCTCGATAAAGGCACGGGTGCCATCAATGGGATCAATGATAAAGACGTGATCATGCGATTGGCGGGCATCCCCGTCTTCGGTTTCTTCGGACAGCCAGCCATAGTCGGGCCGCGCGGCAAGCAGATCGCTGTGCAGCATCCGGTCGATGGCAATATCAGCTTCGGTCACAGGGCCAGCGCCCGCGTCTTTGTCCCATGTCTCGGGCGATTGTTTCCAGAATTTGCGGGCGATGTCGCCGCTGGTATGCGCCGCCGCAATTAGCAGCATCAGGTCATCATTCTCAGGCAAGGATCAACCCCTCGACCAACAGGGACGGTACAACGCGGCTAAGGTGGGCGCGGGCGTCATTTGCAGGGGTCAGGGTGGCCAGCATATCGCGCAGGTTTCCGGCGATGGTGCATTCATTCACCGGGGATTGGATTTCGCCGCCTTCCACCCAGAAACCGGATGCCCCGCGGGAATAGTCGCCGGTGGTGGTGTTGATGGATGAGCCGATCATCGAGGTGATCAGCAGACCTGTGCCCATGTCAGTCAACAGGTCGGCGTGGGATTTATCGCCTTGGGTCAGGGCGATGTTGCCAACGCTTGGCGATGGTGGGGCCGAGGTGCCGCGCGACGCATTAGCGGTGCTTTGCATACCCAGTTTGCGGGCGGTGGCAAGGTCCAGCGTCCAGCCGGTTAGAATGCCGTCTTTGATGATTGTGCGCGGGACAGAGGCCAAACCTTCGCCGTCAAACGGGCGCGAGGAGGACGTGCGCGGGCGCAAGGGGTTTTCGATCAGGGACAAGGTTTTGGGCAGGATTTGTTCGCCCAATGCATCGCGTAACCACGATGATCCGCGCACGATGCTGGACCCGTTGATCGCTGCCAGCAGGTGCGCCATCAGCGATGTGGAAACCCTTTCGTCGTAAAGCACAGGAAAGGCGCCGGATTTGGCTTTGCGCGGGTTCGCGCGCTCGATAGTGCGCTGGGCGGCCATTTTGCCGATATATTCGGGGGTTTCCAGATCGGCAGTATAGATGCGACCATCGCCGTAATAATCACGCTCCATTTCGGCACCCGTGCCGGTGATCGCAACGCAGGATGTGCTGCAACTGCTGCGCGCATAGCCGCCGGAAAACCCGTTCGAGGTGGCAAGGTGGATGCGGCGCTGGCCATAGCCCGACGAGGCAGATTGCACCTGAGAGACACCGCTGACAGCGAGGGCCGCAGCCTCGGCACGGCGGGCGTTATCCTCAAGTGTGGTCGGGTCGGGTTCAGGTGTAGGGTCGAACAGGTCCAGCGCATCCGCGTCCCAATCGGTGGCCAATTGCGCGGGGTCGGCAAGGCCGATGCTGTCGTCCTCGGGGGCGACCTGTGCCATTGCTACGGCACGTGCCGCCATCGTTTCGATGGTATCGGCAGAGGTGTCCGAGGCTGAAACGCAAGCCTGCCTCTGGCCGATCATCACACGTAACCCGATGTCGACCCCTTCAGATCGTTCCGCATGTTCTAGCGCCCCGTTCAGCACGTCGATGGATACCGATGTGCCATCAACTGCAATTGCATCCGCCGCATCCGCACCCGCAGATTTAGCAGCGTCCAGAAGGGCAGCGGTTAGGGTTTTGAGCGATTGAGCCATTGAACGTGCCTGTGGTTAGGGTCTGCCAGTGAGGTAATCTGTGCGCGGGGTCTGCGCAAGGGTTGCGCTTATTTTAGCCGCACACCGTTGGCGGTGACCTGACCATCCGGCGTGACCACAATTTCCGAGGTCAGCGTGTCTTTCTTATCGCCCGCTACGGTAAACAGGCCCAACCCCATGCGCGCGCCAAAAGCTTCGTCATTGTCCAGCAGGCCGATTTTGACCAGCGCATCCATCACGCTGTTCAGCCCCGCCATATGGAATGTTGCCGTGCCGCTGGGGGCGGGCAGGCCATCAAAACTATCAAGGTCAGTGTTGTCAAAGGTGAACAGGCCCTTGCCGGTTAGACGCGCACCTATGGCGGTGATGTCCATGTCGTTCAGGGTCATGGCCGTAAGCTCGCCAAATTTGATGTTTTCCTCGATCACCTCGCGCATGGCCTCGATATCTAGCAAGTCAACGAACAACATGCCTTTGCCGGACAGGTCCAGCATCATGGTTGCGGGGGTGCGGGGCAGTTCTGTTGTGGGGTCAAACTGGTTCCACAGCGCATCCGCCATAGTGATCCCGTCGAAATCCAGCGCATAGACGAAACCCTGCTCGGCGTCGGATTTCAACAGGGGTAGGCCCATTCTCAAGGTCGCGCCTGAAAATGCAAACTG
>NZ_JBSMEZ010000044.1:0-20719 GCF_056498605.1 Profundibacter sp. | reverse complement strand
TGCCAACGTCAGACCCGATATGTTGGCCGTGAAGACTATTGCCAAGTTCAATCCGCCCGACAGAATTGGTGGCAACATTGCCAGTGTCAGCAACCCTAGAACCGGCAGCTGGAAGGCAATAGAATTGAAATTGGCCAGCGAAAGGAATTGCGGAGTGGACATGCTGAAGCCAATCAAGACGACAAACAGGAAACCCAGCAAGCCCAAAACATCGCAACCATAAGACGCGCTTAGGCGGGTGATAATCCGGCTCATAATCTGGCCCCTACAACAGGTCGTTTGGTGAAACTGATATTCGACATTGATATGGCCATCAGGATAATCGCGCCAACCACCATTTTGAAGGCAAAAGGCGATACACCCAGCAGGTTTAATCCGTTCTGCGTAATTGCCACCAGCAGCACCCCCAGAAAACTACCCAGCACTGATCCGCGGCCGCCGCCCAGTCGTGCGCCGCCCAGCACCACCGCTGCCAGTACATCCAATTCGCGCCCGATTAGGGCGTTTGGCACCACTTCCTGCACGATATTGACCTGCATCAACCCGCCAATCCCCGCCATCATCCCCATCCAGCCAAAGGCGACTAACTGCATCAGGGCAATATTGATGCCAACCCGTCGCGCACCTTCAGGATTGTCGCCAAAAGCAAACAATTGCCGTCCCGTGGTGGTGCGGTTTATCAACAACCAAGTGGCGGCCACCGCCCCGAACATCACCGCGACTGGCAAAGTCAGTTCAGCCCATGTGCCGCTGGCGGTTTGATGCTCGAATATTAAAATGCGCGAGGTCCACCAATCAGGCAGGTTATACAGATACCGCCCCGATGTGATGAACATCAATAAGCCAAAGAACGCGTTGAAAGTAGCAATCGTGACCATGATCGAAATGATGCGAAAATAGTGGATCAGGATAGCGTTGATAAACCCCAGCCCGATTCCCAACAGTCCCGCTACCAGAAATCCGATAGCCCAGTTGCCACCACCGATAGCCTCGAACACGAAAACCGCAACGTATTGCACCACCGATGCCGCCACAGCAAAAGAGATGTCGATGCCCCCTGCGATCAAAACAACCAACAGACCAACCGCCCAGATTAGATTAACCGCGCTGTTGTTCAGTAGCGAAGTCAAATTAACCAGTGTCAGAAAGCTGTCAGTCGCCAGCGATAGGTAAAGGCAGATGGCAAACAGCACGACAAGCAATCGCGCCTCGGTCGGATATGCGCGCAAAAATCTAACCATAAACGGCATGCTCCAATTCACTCAGAGCAATGTTACGCGGGTCATATTCTCCGACGATCTGCCCTCCGGCCATATGCAGCACGCGGTCGGCGTTAAAGTATACCTCGGGGACTTCATCCGAAATCATCAAAATCGCCAACCCCTGTTCGGCCAATTCACGCACGATACGGAAGATGCCTGCGCGTGCGCCCACATCAACGCCCACGGTGGGGCTGTCCAGGATCAGAATCTTTGGATCGGTGGCCAGCCATTTGGCCAAGACCACCCGTTGCTGATTGCCACCTGACAGGGTGGACACCGCATCTGTTGGGTGGCCGATTTTGACCGCCAGTTTCTCTAGCCAGTGCTGTACAACCGTGGCTTTCTTCTGGGGCGAAATGAGGCCATTATTGCTAGAAATACGAGGCAAGATCGGCAACACTAGATTATCGGCAATAGATTGCGCTTGCACCAGTCCCAGCGCCAGCCGGTCCTCGGAAACATAGGCGATGCCAGCCGCAACTGCCGCGCGGTTTGAACGCAAATCCAGCGCCTGATCCATCAGCCGAATGCTGCCACTATCGGCGCGCGTCATGCCAAATAATGTATGCCCCAATTCTGATCGCCCTGCCCCGATCAACCCCGTCAGACCCAGAACTTCGCCCTCGCGAATGGTCAGGTTGATATCGCTGTATTCCCCTGCGCGGCTTAGCCCTTGGACCTCAAGCACCGGATCAGCCGCAGATTTATCCTGCGCCGCCACATCGGTATCAAAGGTCATGCCAGTCATCAGTTCGGTTAAATGCGACTGGGTCATGCCTTCGGCTGGATAAACTCCCACCAGTTTACCATCCTTGAGCACGGTAACGCGGGTGGCAATCTCCAGCACCTCGGCTAGGCGATGACTAACAAACACCACCGCCACGCCGCGCGCTGACAAAGTGCGCACCACATCAAGTAGGCTGTTGGTTTCGGACTGTGTTAGGGATGCCGTGGGCTCATCCATAAAGATCAGCTGTGCATCACTGACCAATGCACGGGCGATCGCTACGATCTGGCGTTGTGCAATCGGCAAGGTGTTTAGCCGGGCCTCCAGATCAATATCGACCCCAAGCGAAGCAAGTGCCGCGGCCGCCTTGCTGCGCACGCTCCCATAGCGGATCAAACGCGGGCGATTGCCCAGCAAGGTTTCAAAGGCGATGTTCTCGGCCACGGTCATTTCCGGAAATAGCGCCAAATCCTGCCAGATCACCGCGATACCATGATGCCGAGCCTCATTCGGGGTAATGTGCTGGGCCGGCTCCCCGTAAAACTTCATCTCTACACCCGCCTCGGGGGTGTAAACGCCAGTAATGATCTTGATCAGAGTGCTTTTGCCGCAGCCGTTTTCCCCTGCCAGACAATGCACTTCGCCCAGCATAACCTCGAACGACACATCATCCAGTGCAGTCACGCCGCCGAAAATCTTTGTGACGTGATTAAAGGAAATCGCCGGAATGGCGTCGGTGTATTGAGTATCAGGGACCATTACCCGCTTATTCCATATTCGTATGGTTGGCGCGCATGGCTTCGGATGTGATGCCAAGGCGGTCGATCAACTTCAAGATCATCACCTCGAACAGAATGAACAACGCCCCTTCATAAAGCGACCCCATCGGCAGAACCGAGGTTTTCGCCTGACCCTGATCATCGGCCATTGTCTGGGCCGGAAGATGCAGAACGAAATCGGCATAATCAGCACCGCGACCTTGCGGTTGGGCCGTGATGAACAGAACGCTCGCCCCCGCCTCTTTAGCTACATTCAATAGCGCCAGTCCGGTTGAAATTTCGCCCGGCCCGATGGTCACGATGAACAGATCACCCTTGCCGACGGGCGGAGTATTCATATCCCCCTCGACGGCCACCTTTAATCCCATGTGATACAGTCGCATGGCAAAACCCATGATCTGGAGTTTTTCGCGACCACCCGCAAATACGACGATTTTATTTGCTTTGGCTATCATTTCGTTTGCGGTGTCAACATCGGTATCATTCAGACGGTCAAACACATAGGCAAGCTCGTCTAGGGCTGATTTGTATAGCGAAACCATAAGTAAATTCCTGCGTGCACCTATGGGTCAGGTGTAACCCAAACTGTGATAATACAGTCTGTCAATTATGAAAAAAGGGGCCGCATCGCAGCGGCCCTTGTCGAAAACTACAGCCCAAGATCAGCCAGTTCATCAACTGTCTCGGCGTTGATTGCGATCAGGTTATCAGTGATGATGTCGTGACCTTCCATATCGGGATGTACAACACCAAGGCCCGGAATATCCGTTCCATCAGTGATTTCCGTGCCATCCATCAGCAGCTTGCCCATGGTGACAAAAACGCGGCCCGCCTCGGCAGGGTTCCACATGAAACCACCTGAGATCGCACCACTTTTGACAAGTTTGCGACCCTGACCAGGTGAAAACGGTCCAAGTACATAAACTTTGCCAACCATCCGGCGCTCTTCAATCGCACGACCAGCGCCAATTGGTCCTTGGCTACCAAAGGCAAGAAAACCTTTAAGGCCGGGGTTTGCTGCCATCAAGTCAAGCGCGGTTTTGCGGCTGTCGTCCACGCTCTCAGCAACGCCGTAACGCTCGCCAATCAGTTTCATATCGGGGTACTTTCCAGCGATATAGGCGTTGGCATGGTCAGCCCACGCATTGTGCAGCGGAACAGTTAATGACCCCACAAACATCGCGTATTCACCTTTGCCACCCATTTTCTGCGCCAGCAATTCGGCGTGGCTCTCGCCAAATCCTTTGGCCGAAGCCAACTCAAAATCCCAATCCACGTTTATCAGGCCGGGCCCTTCGTGGGCGATGACCTTAATACCTGCTGCGCGCGCTTTTTCCAGAACCGGTTCTAATGCCGCCTCGTCATTTGGCACCACACCAATGATATCAACGCCCTTGGCGATCAAATCTTCAATCGCACGCACCTGAAGGGCCGGGTCAGCGCTGGTAGGGCCAATCATTGTTGCATCAATGCCCAACTCAGCCCCTTTTTCGTGAATGCCGGTTTCCATTGCGTTAAACTAGGGGATGCCCCCAATTTTCACCACAATGCCCATTGTCGGCTTGTCTTGCGCCATTGCGCCAAAAGCAACCGAAACAGCGAGCGCTGCACCTGTTAGAACTGCAGTAAATTTTCTCATACTTTCCTCCCAGAAATATATCCGCCCAATAAGGGGGATGAATTGCACAATCGATTGTTCTTTCGTTATTTACTAATTTCGGCCCACCAAGCTTGGTGCCGGGATTACGTTGTAGTTCAACAGATTCCCGAAATTTTAGAAAATCTGCACAATCGATATTGCACATCGCAACAAAGAATCCGAAACTAGTCAAGATAAATCGTGTTACTAGAATGCGGAAGGCCTGTGAACGTGATGAAACAAAAGCAAAAACCTACAATATATGATATCGCTCAGTTAAGCGGTGCATCCCCGTCGACCGTTAGTGCAGCGCTAAATGGCACATGGAAGGCGCGCCGAATCAGTGAACTGACGGCAAAAAAAATTCAAAAAATTGCTCTGGAACACGGATATACAGCTAACTTACAGGCCCGCGGGTTACGCAAGGCGAAATCTGGGCTTGTCGGTATGATTTTACCAGTTCATGACAACCGCTTCTTTTCCTCAATGAGCCAAAGTTTTGAAGCCCATGTCCGCGAGCGTGGCGGGTGCCCAGTAATTGCCAGCACCTTGCGGGACCCAGAAGAAGAGATCAGGACGGTTGAAACATTGGCCTCCTATGCCGTCGATTCCCTTTTCATTGCCGGCGCATCAAACCCCGAAGCAATCAGCGAAATATGCATCGCAGCGAATATTCCCCATGTTTATATCGATCTTCCGGGTGAACGGGCACCTTCAGTGGTTAGTGATAACTTTCTAGGGGCCAAGATGCTAATTCAGAAAATTCTGGATACTATGCCTCACCATGAAAATCCCAAGCGCGGTCGCCCCTATTTTATTGGGGGAGAGGCTGGTGACTATGCAACCTCGCGCCGCATCGAAGCATTTCGCAAGACAGTTCTTGAGGATACCGGGGCTATTGATGATGACCAAATTATTGCTTGCGGTTACGCACCGGGACAAAGTTACCGCGAGATTGCAGCCTTAAGTGAGCGCCTCGGCGGACTTCCATCCGGATTATTCATGAACTCCCTGACTGCATTTGAAGGTGCCCTGAAATTCTTTGTGACGCTTCCACCATCTGCATTCGAACATAGTGTAATCGGCTGTTACGATTACGATCCGTTTGGCGCGTTCCTACAATTTCCAGTGCATATGATTCGACAAAATTCAGACAGGTTGATCTCCAAAGCCTATGAATTGATCGAAGTTGGGACTGCGGCGCCAGTTTTGGTTGAGATAGAGCCGGACTTGATCCCACCTAGAACAATTTTTTCCGGCCGCTTTTCTGAACTTGGTTAAGCAAACATAAACGGCGCTGTTGCCTTATTTTAAGCGTTGTTGCACGGATCAGACATTTGTCGCAAGGGGCTCTTACCCGTGAATCAGGGTATGCGACTTTCTCGAACACGGGTCTGACGAGCTTGGTCATTTTGTTGAGAATAGCGACACTGATTTGGGTCTCCGTTTGCTGGTTTCTAAAACACCACGTTTTCAATTTCGGCCCTATGACGGCCTTCCAACGCTCAATTCATTGACCGGCAGTGGTTTGCCCTGCAAACCATGAGAGGCTGCGTTTCAATGCGGCTGCGCTGATTATACCCGCTGCTGGATCACTGACATAATGACGCAAATCACGTGCAAACATATGTAACTAATACTACGAAATTTTGCTCACTATGCTAGGCTCTCTAGGAACGTATCCGGACATCCCAAAAGGACGCAATAATATGGACGATCTCGTGCTGATAAACCAGATGCAACCCAGCGTCATGGCCGCGTTAGAGGAAAACTTTGCGATCCAACGGTATTGGGAAGCGGATGATAAGGTGGGTTTTCTTGCTCAAAGTTCAACTGCACGATTCCTGGCGACCAACGGTCATGATGGGTGTTCTGCCGAAGTCATGGATGCCTTACCACAGCTGGAAATCATATCCTGCTACGGAGTTGGAACCGATGCAATAGACCTGCAAGCCGCCAAAGACCGCAGCATCCGCGTGACAAACACGCCCGATGTACTAAGCGATGCGGTTGCAGAGTTGGCGCTGGGGATGATGCTGTCGCTTTGCCGACGTATCGTTGATGCTGACCGGTTTGTGCGAGACGGTAAATGGCTCGCGGGCGGGTACCCTCTAACCGGCGAGTTGACCGGCGCGACCATCGGTATTCTGGGGCTTGGACGGATTGGGAAAGAAATAGCGCGTCGTGCACAGGCCTTCAAAATGCAGGTGGTTTATCATGGCCGGACTCAACAGCGGTTTGAGCCATTCCCCTATTACGATAATCTGGAAGAGATGGCGCGTGATGTGGATTGGCTGATAGTCGTGGTTCCGGGCGGGGTATCGACCACCAAGCTGGTCAATCGCGCGGTATTGAAAGCACTGGGCCCAAACGGAGCCGTAGTGAACCTTGGTCGCGGGTCATTGATCGACGAAGCGGCGATGATCGAGTTGTTGGAGGCCGGCGAATTAGGCGGCGCAGCATTGGACGTTTTTGAGCAAGAACCCAAAATGTCGGATGCACTTTGGGCAATGCCCAATGTGGTCCTATCCCCGCATCAGGGCAGCGCCACAGAAAAAACCCGCTGGGCGATGGGTGATCTGGTTGTCCGCAATTTGCTGGCACATCAAAACGGAATGCCCGTGTTTACGCCAGTTGTGTAAGGATTGGATATGAAAACAATAGCCTTATTGGGGACCGGAATAATGGGGGCACCGATGGCGCGTAATATCGCGCGCGCGGGGTTTTCCGTTCGGGTGTGGAACCGTTCAATGGCAAAAGCCCGCGCCTTGGAGGATGTTGCCGAGGTTTTTAGCGTGGTAAGCGAAGCCGTGTCAGACGCGGATATTATCATCACCATGCTAAAGAATGGCGAGGTTGTAACCGATGTTCTGTTTGGGAAATCAGGAGCGGTTTCGGCCGCAAAACCTGATGCGATCTTTGTCGATATGTCCTCGATCCAGCCCAGTTTGGCGCGTGATCATGCGGTCGAAATTACACGACATGGAAAACAGTATCTGGATGCACCCGTTTCGGGTGGCGAACGGGGCGCGATTGACGCCACACTTGCCATTATGGCCGGAGGTGACGCCGAGAATTATCAAAAGGTTGCGCCGGTTTTTGCCGCTATGGGCTGTGGTACGCATGTCGGCATTCACGGCGCGGGTCAGGTTGCCAAACTGGCCAATCAGGTGATTGTTGCTGTCTCGATCGGGGCGGTGGCCGAGGCGTTATTGCTGGCCCAGGAAGGCGGGTGCGATCCAGCCGCCGTGCGCAAGGCATTGATGGGCGGGTTCGCTACATCGCGGATTCTGGAATTGCATGGCGAACGGATGCTGGCGCGAAACTGGGTGCCCGGCGGGCCGCTGGAATTACAGTTGAAAGATCTGGACAACGCGCTGGATGTGGCCAAGTCGGCAGGACTTAGATTGCCGCTAACCGAACAGGCCCGCGCTGCGTTTTATGATCTGACGCATGATATGGATATGGGTCGAAACGATCATTCCGCCTATCTTTGCTGGCTTGAGGCCCAAAGTCCCGGTCATCGGTTGGGGCAGATCAAAGATCAGGCGGTATCATCCGCTAGAAAATAGCGCACGCTGTCTTCAAAGGATGCATCGACTGCAAATCCGAGCGCCAACCCCTTGTCCGGCGCAAAACGCCCGCGCCATCCCATTACAATCTTTTCAATTGTGCTGTCGGTGTCCCAAGTGATACGGCCTGCGGCGTCCGGTCCGGCAACCGCCGTCATCGCGTCAATCATTTCGCCGATTGTATCAGTGCGGCCGGGCAGGTTTATGTTGCGGTTATAGCCGAAATCCTTGGCCGGAACTGTGGCGGCATGGATCAGGTTTTCAACAACGGTTTTTGGCGCGGTGTGCCACACCGGAAAATCACGCGAAACGGGGCAGTTAGACGTGTCGCCCTGCAATGTGTCGCGAAAGATCGACGACATAAACGAGGATGCCGCCGCATTCGGTTTGCCCGGGCGGATTGTGACAGTCGGCAGGCGCAAGCCTCGCCCGTCAATCAACCCTTTGCGGGAAAAATCCTGTAACAGCAATTCACCGATTGCTTTTTGGGTGCCGTAGGATGATTGCGGGTTCAACTCGACCCCGTCGATCACCGTATCGGGGCCCTCGCCGCCATGCACGGCAACGGATGAGGCATAGATCACCATTGGCGGGGTGCCGGATTGACCTTGCTTCCGAGCCGCCTCAAGGATGTTCATCGTGCCGCCCAGATTGACCCGCATACCTAAATCCAGATCGGCCTCGGCAGCGCCAGACACGACAGCGGCAAGATGGTAGATGATGTCAGGTTTGTCTGCAAACAGGGCGCCGACTTCTGCGGCAACACTTATATCGGCAACGACACGATGCACCGGAATACCGGTGGCAAATTCAGCAGGTTCCTGAATGTCTGCAAGAGTTATGCCGGTAATTTCCTGCCCGTTGATGCTGCCGGTTTCACACAATCGTTTGGCCAGTTTCTGGCCAATAAACCCACCGCCACCTGTAATTAATATCCGCATCAGAGCGACCACCCCCCATCGATAATATGGGGATGCCCCGTGGTGAACCCGCTTTCATCCGAGGCCAGATATACGGCCAGAAACGCGATTTCATCAGTGGTTGCAAGGCGGCCCATCGGCTGGCGGGCAACAAAATCCGCCATTGCCTTGTCAAAGTCGCCAGTGGCATGCAGGCGGTCATGCAGGGATGGGCTTTCGACGGTGCCGGGGCAAATGCAATTACAACGGATACCTTGCGCCACATGATCCTTGGCAACGGCTTTTGTCAGGCCAATCACCGCCGCTTTGCTCATCCCGTAAACCACCCGGCTGGGTGCGCCGATAATAGAGGATGCGGCAGATGACATGTTGATGATCGAGCCTTTTTTGCGCTCCCGCATACTCGGTAATGCGGCGCGGATGGTGTGGAACATGGATTTAACATTCAGGTTAAAGGCAAAATCCATCTCGTCTTCGGTCGCCTCCAGAATGGTGCCATTATGCACAAATCCGGCGCAGTTGAACAAAACTTCGGGCTGGAATTTATCAATTGCCGCCGTGACCGCCGCCGCGTCTGTTGCATCCAGCACCATGGTTTCGCATCCGGTCAGTGTGGCCAGAAGCTCTCCGTTAATATCGGTGGCCAAAACCTCGGCTCCTTCTCGAACGAACGCCTCGGCAGTGGCACGCCCAATGCCTTGGGCCGCCGCAGTTACAAAAGCTTTTTTGCCTTTTAGTCTCATTTTTTCGCTCCGAATTGCTCTTCAAAATAGTTCACCATCTCGGGCACCATACGGTCGCCCCAACCGGATTCTTTTGCACGCTCCAGAGCATTCAAGGCCCCCGGTGCCATCTGGCTTGGCACCCCGAAATCATCCGTCATCCGGGAATAGTACCCGACGTCTTTGTGCGCATTCGCAATAGTGAACGCCAACATATCAGGGATACCGTCAACCGCGTTTGCCTTGATAAACTCCATCATTCCCGACTTTAGCGGCCCCGCAGCCATCACATCAAAAAGCTGTTGGCGCGGCAGGCCTGCAAGGTCGGCCATGGCAAAGGCTTCGGACATGGCAGTGGCGGTTGTCATGGCAAAGAAGTTGTTGATCAATTTAAGCGTATGGCCCACACCTAGGGGGCCAACGTGAAAGACGTTTTCACCCAGATCATCAAAGATCGGTTTTGCTCGTTTGAAATCGGTATCGCTGCCAGCGGCCATGATGTTCAACTTGCCCTCAAGTGCAAACGCGGGTGTGCGGCCCAGCGGCGCGTCCATGTACGCCGCGCCCTGTTTGACCATATCGACCGCGATCTTTTTGGTGGATCCGGGCAAGGATGTTCCAAAATCAATCACCATCGCACCGGATTTCACACCGGCCAAAATGCCATCATCCCCGTATATGCGCCCCTCGACCGAGGCCGAGGTGTCAACGCACAGCATGATAACATCGCTGGCGTCAGCAAGTTCACGGGTGGTGGTGTATTCGGTGGCCCCACGCGCAACGGCGGCATCCACATTGATCCGGCTAATGTTGGCGATGACATTCATTGGATAGCCAAGGTCCATCATACGATTAACCATCGCAGACCCCATAAGGCCCAACCCTATAAAGCCGATGTTTGGTTTTGTCATTTTAGCATCCTCTCTTTTGTTCGGGCTCGCCCGCACCCTACATTACAGCACCGATTTGCCATGGCACGAATTCGGAATCCCCAAGGCCTTGCGCCTCTGATTTTGACGATGCACCCGATGCAACATCCAAAATCATCCGGTATATTTCGCGCCCAACGGTTTCTACAGTTTCGCCATCACTCAGGATCACTCCCGCATTCAGGTCCATGTCATCGCTCATCCGGTCATACATCTGGGTGTTTGTGGCAATCTTGATGGTCGGCGCCGGCTTTGAGCCAAACGCCGATCCACGCCCCGTTGTAAAGGTGACGATCGTGCATCCGCTGGCAATCTGCCCCGTCACCGAGGCCGGATCATAACCGGGGCTGTCCATGAAAATGAAGCCGTGTGCGGTGACTGGTTCGGCGTATTTATAAACACCGTTCAGCGGGGTGGTGCCGCCCTTGGCCGCAGCGCCCAGCGATTTTTCCAGAATGGTTGTTAGCCCGCCCTTTTTGTTGCCGGGCGACGGGTTGTTATCCATCGAGCCCTTGTTGCGGGCGGTGTAATCCTCCCACCAATCAATCAAACCAATCAGTTTTTCACCAACTTCGGGCGTTGCGGCGCGGCGGGTCAGCAAATGTTCAGCGCCGTAAATTTCAGGGGTTTCAGCCAAAACGCCAGTGCCGCCTTGCGCCGTCAGCAAGTCACAAGCATATCCGAGCGCCGGATTGGCGGTGATACCGGACCACGCGTCCGAGCCGCCACATTGCAGCGCCACCATCAAATCCGAGGCAGGACAAGGCGTGCGGGTTGCCTGATTTGCAAGCGGCAGCATCGCCGTCACCTTGTCGATCCCCAGATCAACGGTTTTGCGAAACCCCGCGACATCCTGAATGTTCATCGCCTGAAACAGCGGGCCCTGGGTGATGCCGTATGCTTCTAGCAGCCAGTCAATCTGCATCATCTCGCAGCCAAGGCCCACCATCAGAACCCCCGCCACATTCGGGTGGCGCGCATACCCCCACATCACCCGCTGCAACGCCTCGAACCCGTCACCATCCCCCGCCATGCCGCAACCTGTGCCATGGGCAAAGGCCACCACGCCATCAACATTCGGAAAAGCCGCCATAAGGTCGGGCGTGAAATGCGCGGCAATCATGCGGGCGGCTGTGGCCGAGCAATTCACCGATGTTATAACGGCGATGTAATTGCGGGTTCCCGCCCTGCCATTTTCACGCTTATACCCCATGAACGTGTCGCGGATTTTTGCCGGATCAACAGCTCGCAGGTCAGTGCCGAATTCGTAGTCTTGATCGACATTACGAAACGCCAGATTATGCGTATGCACATGATCGCCTGCCGCAATGTCCTCACTCGCATATCCGATGATCTGCGCGTATTTAAGCACGGGTTCCCCGCTTTTAATCGCCTGCGTCGCAATCTTATGGCCGCGCGGGATGTTATGGCGAATGTAAATTCCTTCGCAATCCGTTCCTTCGGAAAGCGGTGCAATGGCGGTAACCACGTTATCGGCAGGATCAAGACGGACAATTTGTTTCATAAGTATACTCATGCGCAATAAGGGGCGGAATTGTCCCATCGGTATAACGAGACATGATTGTTGGCTGCAAGTTCTGCGCGCGTATCTTCCCACAATTGCAGCCATCTTGCAGGGTCGGATAAAACGCTTTCTGGCTTGCGTTTGCTACGGGCAACAAAGGCGGGAAAATGTGCGCGGCCCGTGGGCTGGCCCGTCACATTATAGCGGATATCGAATGACCAGCGAAACCCGTCTGTGTGATTTACGCGCGAACCGTGCGGAACCAGCGGGTGAAAAATAATAATCCCGCCGCTGTTAACCGGCAATGCTTTTGCGTTATCTTTGTCGATCAACACATCTGGAATACCCACTTGGGTTTTATTGCAATGCGGTATCAAGCCTTTGGTATGACCACGCGGTTGCACCTGCAAGCAGCCGTTTTCCCTGGTTGCATCAGATACCGCGATCCACACCGTGATTAGTTCGGTTTTATCCGCAGATTCATGAGTGACACCCTGATCCTGATGCCAGTCTGTTTTGGTTATATGTCCACGGTTTTCATCACTGTGCAAATCATTGGCAGGCGGCTTGATCCGAACATGTTGAATAGGGTTCGAGGTGATCTCGGGCCCGATTAGACATTGTACAATATCCAACAAATTCGGGGTGGTCAGCAGATTGAACACCGCTGGGCCAAAATGGAACGGTGTATCAGTTTTGATTTCATTTGCGGGCAGCGAAATGTCCATGGGTTGAAACCAGTCACAGCCCGCACGGTATGCTGTTAGAAATTTGTCGTCAAAATCCATGCCATCGGGTGATGGCACTTTTCCCTCGCTATGCCACCCTGCATACAAACGATCCATAAGCGCTGCGTATTCTTGGCGCACCGGATCCAGTACTGTCTTCTGGTCGATCACGTTTTCAATATCGAGGTATCCTTCCTCCTCGAAAAAGCGGATTTGGTCTTGAGACAGCATTTTCTTTCCTAACGTGTTTGGCCCCTAAACATACGGCTCAGAGGAAAACGGTTACAAGATTTGGCCATAGCAAAAGCAAGATCAAGGCGACGAGCTGGATCGCGATAAACGGCAGGAAGCCGCGGAAAATATCAGTCAGTGAAATATGCGCCGGGGCGACAGATTTCAGATAGAATGCTGCGGGCCCAAACGGGGGCGACAAAAAACTGACCTGCATATTCATGGTGAAAACCACGCCGAACCAGATGGCGACGTGTTTGGGCTCCAGCGTTCCGATAAAGCCCAGTTCCTCGACCGGCAGTTTTTGCACAATTGGTAGGAACACCGGCATTATCAGCAGCACGATGCCAACCCAGTCCATGAACATTCCCATGATCAGGAAAATCAGCATCATCACCAGTATGATACCCATCGTTGGCAGCTCGGCCCCGACGATCATGTTGGCAATGAATGTCGGGCCACCCGCCAGCGTATAAGCGGCGGCGAGCGAGGCGGCGCCAAGCGTCACCCAGATGATCGTGCCGGTGGAGCGCAGGGTGCGTATCAATGAATCCCAGACGATGTCAAATGTCATCTCGCGGCGCAGAACTGAAATGATGAACACGGTAATCACGCCCATGCCCGCCGCCTCGGTGATGCCGGTAATGCCGCCGTAGATTGATCCAAGGACCACGCCGATGACCAGGATCGGGGCCACCAGCCCTTTGCCCATCTGCCACGCTAACGTGGTGCGGTCGCGTTTGAATACGAAGATGATCATTAGAGCGGCGGCGGCAAACACGCCCGCCAGTGGCAAAAGATGCGAGGTCATTCCCAGCGGGATCGGCTCTACCCCCTCAAGAACTATATTGGCACCGGTGAGAGTAAAGAACAGCGCCCGCATAAAAAGGGCGGCACTGATCCCCACCGTCAGAATAGACAGAAACGCCGAGAACAATATCGACTTTTCCCCGCCCGAAGGGTCGTTGGGATCAGGCTCCGGCAGAGGGGCGTCCTCGGGGTGCAACCGTGTGCGCACGATGATGTAGATGATGAACATGGATGCCAGAATAAAGCCTGGCAAGAACGAGGCAGTAAACAACGCCTTTATCGAGGTTTCAGTAATGAGCCCGTAAAAAATCAGCACAATTGACGGTGGGATCATCGTACCCAGTGACCCACTGGCGCAGATCGTGCCGATTGCGAGGTTCTGGTTATATCCAAGCCGCAACATTTGCGGCAAGGCAATCAGGCCCAACAGCACCACTTCGCCGCCAATAATACCAGACATTGCCGCCATGATAACAGCCATGATCGAAGTCACGATCGCAATACCGCCACGGGTTCTGGAGAGCCATGCATTAAGGGATGTATACATATCTTTGGCGATGCCGGTTCGTTCCAGTAGCGAGGCCATAAATATGAATAACGGCACTGATATGAGCACATAGTTGGTTAATTGTCGATAAATCGCCTGCCCCATCACGCCCAACGGCCCGCGCCCGAAGTGACCAAATGTGATGTCTGGTCCAAATTTGAGAACCAACACACCAACCGCAAGAGTAGCCGAAGCAAAGCCAAGCGGCATACCGATGGCCAGCAGGAAAAACAATCCCAATAGCAGCAGAATTGAAAGGGTTCCGATATCGACCATTGCGTTAGTCCTTAATGCTTTGACGAATATGCTCGATTTCGGATTCGTCGATATCGTCCATAGGGGTGTGTGATTCTGGCAGTTTGTTCCAGTCTGCAATCAGGTTTGAAAGCGCCTGAATGGCAACCAGCAAGATGACAATTAAAATGGCCGGCTTAATCGTTGCCGGAAGCGGTGGATCCCATGCGGTCCCAAAAGTTTCCCAACGAAAGAATTTGGCCTTGGCCTCGCCGTACCCCCCCCAAATAAGGGAGATCGTAAAGACCCATAAAAGAACGACGGACAATGTATCCGACGCCTTTTGCAACCATCGCGGAAACATGTCGTAGATCACGTAAATCCGGATGTGGCTGCGTTGCTGCATGGCGTATAGCCCCGCGAACAAAAAGATAAACCCGGCAAGCCAAAGCGACAGTTCATTTGCCCACAGGGTCGGCTTGTTAAAAATGTAGCGCAGGATGACCTCGTACAGCATGACGCAGACAACAAAGACCACGGCAATCATGGTAATGCGCGCCCAAATCAGGCTAAAGACGTCAAAGAACCCTTCGGGCTTTGGTTCGATTGCACCCCTGAAATCTGAAAAATAGATCGCCGAAGCCAGAAGCGCGACACTTCCGGCAATCAACATCAATAGAACGGAAATATTGGTGGACGGGTGCAGGATTGTGCGCAATTCGATACCCAATCCAATGGTCATCTGCCCAATGACAACCCATGCCGATAGCGCAATAAATACAGCAATACTGGCCCACATCGCCTTGCGAACGATTGACCGAGCTTTCTGCCCCAGCCAAATGCTTGTATCAGTCCCCGGCATATTCGCCCCTAAACCCAGAATTTCGTTTTTAGATCATTGCGGTGAGCCCCGAGAGGCTCACCGCGGGATGTTAAATACAGAATTGGGTTATTCAATCATACCCATCCGGCGCAGGAACACGCGGTGTGCTTCAACCAAAGCAGCGGCTTCGGGTGTTTTTGCGGCCCAGCCATCCCATGCACGCTGTGCACCAGCGCGGAATTCTGCGCGGTCTTCGGGTGACCAGTCATGCAGGGTAACACCTTGCGCCTGAAGCATTACTTTTGCTTCGTTGTTGGCCAGTTCGGTGTTGAGCGAAAGATCAAGCGACATTGCCTGCCCTGCAACTTCGATAATACGCTGAATGTCAGCGGGCAGCCCGTTCCAGACATCAAGGTTAAACGAAATGTGGTCAGCAGGCATAGAATGGAAGCCCGGGTATGTTGCGTGTTTCACGATGTCATAGAGGCCAAGCCCGACGTTGTTCGCAAGCGACGACGCATCCGCACCATCAATAATTCCTGTTTCAAGCGCTGTGAAAATCTCGGTGAAATCCATCACAATTGGCGATGCGCCCAATTCGGCGAAAATCTCTGTCTCAAGACCAGGAGGAGAACGGAATTTCCAGTCTTTCAGGTCAGCCAGATTTGTCAATGGTTTGCCCGAGGCGAAAGATTCCTGACCGGGAATTCCCCAGCTTACAAGATGCATATTATAGGAATGATACAGTTCGTTCGCGGCCTCTAGGCCCCCACCGTTGTAAAGGAATGAATACAGCTGCCAAGGCGTGTCATAACCACCCATCGGGTCTCCAATAAACTGGAACGCGGGGTTCTTACCTGTTTGGTATCCGCCGCCGGTAAAATCGCCGTCCAGAATGCCAGTCGAGGCAGCGTCAAATGTTTCCACGGACGCCACAACAGAGGATGACCAGAACAATTCGATCTCGACACGGCCACCAGCCATGGCGGTCACATCATCGACAAATTTCTGGATGGACTGACCCGAAACAGTTTCCGGTGCGTGGTGCGTTTGAATGCGCAGATTAATTTCGGCAGCGAATGCGCTACTGACCATAAAGGCAGCAGCTGCCGTTGTGGCCATAAATGTTTTGAATTTCATTTGTTCCTCCATTTGAACTGTTGGTTAATAAGCCGCCCCCGTTCCCCGGGGTGTCGTTTTAGTCATGAGGTAAATCAGTATAGCAGATGCAAATTCATAGCAAGATTATTAGGTATACCAAATAATAGATCGCCATTCCTGACAGAAATGTGTAAACGGATTGGAGTAGTAGAATCTCTTGCGATGGGCAGAAAAATGGCAAAAAGCGCTAATGAACTACAGGAAATCCCGACGCTTTCGCGCAAACGGTTGGGCGCCCAAATAGCCGATGTTCTAAGAAAACAAATACTGTTGGGCCAGATGGCACCCGGCAGCAACATTCCCGAACGCGAGACTGCGATGGCGCTCGGGGTTAGCCGAACACCCCTGCGCGAAGCCTTGGTGATTCTCGAAGGTGAAGGGCTGATATTGATGGCCCCCGCCCGCAGTCCGATCGTGGCGAACCCGACGCCGGATGACCTGATACAATTGCTGCTGGTTCAAAGCGCGCTAGAGGCTTTGGCGGGGGAATGTGCCTGCGAAAAAATCACTCCTGACGAGCTAGCGACCATAGAGGAAATGCACCAGAAAATGGTGGCCACTGCCGGGGACGCCGAGTCGATAGATTTTTTCACGACCGACATGGCCTTTCATGAGGCAATTGTCGCAGCCACCAAGAATAAACCGTTGATCAAAACCCATAGGCAATACAATTCACGACTATGGCGGGCGCGGTTTATGTCGTCACGCCGACGGGTGAAAAAGCGTTCCCTTACCTTGGGTGAACATGGCGCAATTGTCGAAGGATTGAGGATGCACGACAAAGAAAAAACATCCAGTGCGTTAGAGGAACACCTGCGAACTGCGATCAAAAATATTTCAAGTATTTTTGCCGAAGAACAGAACCAATCATAAAAGGCAACACCGCCGAATAAGATGTGTGGAGAATGGACATGGACGAAAAATCAACACGGGCCAACCGGAAATTCCGCTCGCAGGAATGGTTTGACAACCCCAACAATCCTGCCATGACCGCCCTATATATCGAGCGCTATCAAAATCAGGAATATACCCGTGACGAACTGCAATCGGGGCGCCCAGTTATTGGCGTGGCCCAAACCGGTTCTGATCTGGCGCCGTGCAATAAAATCCATGTTTTCCTGATGGACAGGATCAAGGCGGGCATCCGCGATGGCGGCGGTATTCCAATGGAATTTCCGGTGCATCCAATTCAGGAAACCGGCAAACGGCCAACGGCAGCGCTTGACAGAAACCTTGCCTATCTCAGCCTTGTCGAGGTTTTGCACGGTTACCCGATTGACGGCGTCGTGCTGACCACGGGCTGCGATAAAACCACGCCGGCAATGCTGATGGGGGCGGCAACTGTGGATTTGCCAGCAATCGCTCTGTCCGGTGGCCCGATGCTGGATGGGTGGTGGAAGGGCGAATTGGCCGGGTCCGGCATGGTCGTTTGGGAGGGCCGCCGCCTGCTGGCCGAAGGTGTGATAGATTACGATGAATTCATGTCCCGCGTCTGCGCCTCGGCCCCATCGCTTGGGCATTGCAACACGATGGGCACCGCCAGCACGATGAATTCATTAGCCGAGGCACTGGGAATGAGCTTGCCTGGGTGCGCCGCAATCCCTGCCCCCTTTCGCGAGCGTATGGCGATGGCCTATGAAACCGGCAAGCGGATCGTGGGGATGGTTCATGAAGACCTGTGCCCTTCGCAAATTATGACCCGTAAAGCGTTCGAGAACGCCATTCGGGTCAACACCGCGATTGGCGGCTCCACCAACGCACCGCCGCACCTGCAAGCCATCGCCCGCCACGTCGGGGTAGAGCTGAATATCCGCGATTGGCAGGAATACGGGTTTGAGCTGCCATTGTTGGTGAATATGCAGCCTGCGGGCAAATATCTGGGCGAAAGCTATTTCCGCGCAGGCGGCGTGCCTGCGGTGATGGGCGAGCTGCAAGAGGCGGGGCTGCTGCACGAAGATGTAATGACCGTTTCGGGAAAACCGATGGGCGAAACCCTGACCGGGGTGCGCAGTGTAAACCACGATGTCATTGCCACCGTCGCCAACCCCTTGCGCAAAAGCGCGGGCTTTCTGGTGCTGAATGGAAACCTGTTTGACTCGGCCCTGATGAAAACCAGCGTTATATCGGATGAATTCCGCGCTCGGTTCCTTAGCAAACCGGGTTCCGAAAACATAATGCAGGCCCGCGCCATCGTATTTGAGGGGCCGGAGCATTATCATGCCACCCTGAACGACCCATCGCTTGAAATAGACGAGAACAGCATACTGTTCATTCGCGGCGTTGGTTGTGTCGGCTATCCGGGCTCCGCCGAGGTTGTGAACATGCAGCCACCAGACGCCCTGCTCAAGGCGGACGTGACGCATCTGCCAACGGTCGGGGATGGTCGCCAGTCCGGCACCTCGGAAAGCCCCTCAATCCTGAATGCCTCGCCTGAATCGGTGGTCGGCGGGGGATTGGCCCTGTTGAACACAGGCGACATGGTGCGGCTTGACCTGAACGCCCGCACATTGAATGCGCTGGTGGACGAGGCAGAATGGGCCGAACGGCGGGCAAACTGGACCCCGCCTGACCTGCATCACCAAACACCGTGGCAGGAAATTTATCGCGCCAATGTAGGGCAACTGGCCGAGGGCGGGTGCCTAGAGCTTGCAACCTCGTATCAAAAAATCAAACGCGATCTGCCGCGTGATAACCACTAGAGGCTATTTGGAATATGCTACTGGGATGTATAGGCGATGATTTCACCGGCTCGTCAGACCTTGCCAATACCTTGACCAAAGGCGGCATGCGGGTCACGTAATATAGCGGGGTTCCATCTGGCGATGCGGATAAAAGCGTGGAGGCGGGCGTGGTGGCCCACAAGTCCCGTACCATCCCGCCGGATGAGGCCGTTGCGCACTCTTTGGCCGCGCTGGAGTGGTTGCTGGAACAGGGTTGCCAGCAGATATTTTTCAAATATTGCTCGACCTTCGATAGCACACAAACCGGAAATATTGGCCCCGTCCCCGATGCCCTTGCCGACAGGCTGGGCGAAAACAGGGTGATTATCTGCCCTGCCTTTCCTGCAACAGGGCGGTCCGTTTATCAGGGGCATTTGTTTGTGAATGACCGGTTGTTGAATGAATCCGGTATGGAAAACCACCCGCTAACCCCGATGACCGATGCTGATCTTCGCCGCTGGCTCGCCCCGCAATCCACGCGCCAAATCGCCCATATCCCGACCACGACTGTGATGGAGGGCGCAGATAAAATCCGCAACGCTCTTGATAATATCACCACCCCGTCGCTGATCGTGGTCGACGCCATTCGCGACGATGACTTGTACCAGATCGGCAAAGCCGCGGCGGGGCTTCGCCTGATTACGGGCGGATCGGGCGTGGCCTTGGGGCTGCCCGAAAATTTCCGGCTAACGGGTGCAGAAAACAACTGGTGTGGCCAGACGGGCGCTGGTGTTATTCTGTCGGGTTCCTGTTCAACGGCAACCCGTGCGCAGGTGCAGCATTACGCACAAAACCACCCCGCGTTAGAGATTACTGCCGATGGCGTGATTGACGGCGCAACAACTGCGAAAACCGTTGCCACATGGTTGTTGGCGCATTTGGATGAAGCGCCCTTGGTGTATTCTTCGGCTGATCCTAAAACTGTGGTACGGGCACAGGATCAGTATGGCCGCGATGTAATTGCCAGCATGATCGAAGGGTATCGTCAAGTTGTTGGCCTAGTTTGAGTTTTCCTCAAACGGACAGATCTACCCTGCCGCGATTTCGCGCGTAATGTCGGTCCAGATCGCAAAGGCATCTGATCTGGCATGACGGTAAGAAATAGCAGTTAATCGGTGGCGGCGGGGTCGGAAAAGAACATTGATTTGATCGTGTGCGGATAGAAAATGTTGGGCATGTCGGGGTGATTTGAACCGACCCATAACGCGTTCTCTACGGCGGGTTGGCTTATGCGAAACCTCAGCGCAATTGTTCAAACCTTTGTGGCTGCGATGTTCTAGCCCAGGAGCCAGATCACGTTTTGCAGCCCCGTATGAGCGCAATTTGTCAGTGATCATCACCCTTGGTACGCCGTATTGCTTCATCAATTTGCGCATGAACCGCTTGGCAG
>NZ_JBSMEZ010000043.1:0-3426 GCF_056498605.1 Profundibacter sp. | reverse complement strand
TGCGCAAACTGATCCTCGGCCTTGCATCCATGCCACAAGCCCACGCCGTCGCACCGGAATCCGCCGAATTCGATGTCGAAATCCGCCGCGCATTATACGGGCGCGCCACCCGCTGGCGGGTGTATTTCATGATCATGGACGAGACCGTTCAGGTTCTGCATGTGCGTCATGGTCGGCGGAGCGACTGGCAACCCTGATCGCCTCGAAAACCCGCCGCAGCGTGAACGATCTGGCTATGCTCACCACAGTGAAGATCAAGCCAAGTTTAAGGTTTTGGGCCAGCGTCGTTTGCAAGCCGAACAGCGGGAACACCAGCATCTGCGTGACCACGGCCACCCCGTAGCCGACCACGACATTGGCTACCGCCTCCACCAGCGACATGGTGCGCGATTGTTTCATTGCGCCGCCCCGTCATCCATCATCGAATCGAGCCGCAAGAATTCGGAACGCATGTGCAGCAACCAGGGGGACCACCCTGATCCCGGGCGCTGGCGAATTTGTCTATGCCACGGAGGCTGTGTCTCGTGGTTCCGGTGGCAATACCGCCTCCGAGAATGTGCACACCACCAACGCGGTGCCCGACATTGTGGCGGCGCTCGATCAGCTGCAGGCCGCTGCGCCGAATATCGAGAGCATCAGCCTCGTGGTCAGTTGGTTCGGCACCGACCTGCGGGCTGGCAATTGCGCAATCATGCCGTGTGCCGAAAATATGTTAGGGCGTGGACCCATAAACTCCACGCCCACACGATTAAGATGTTGTGGGCGCTTCGACATATTTCCGTGATTTTAAAATATGTCTAAACGCTTTAGATTGCGACGTCTGGCCGGTTTACTTGACACTTATGCCCGTCATATCCGCAAAACGCCCCTGAACGCCCCATCCGGTCGTATCGACGACATCCTCGGTGATCGCCAGAACCAGGGTGTTTTCACCGGCTTTCAAAGGAAGCCAGGCCGTATCGTAATAGCCAACAGTACCCAGGAACCGATAATCGCGCGACAGGAACCGGTCACTGCCGCTAAAGATCGGCATGCCGTTCAAGTAGACAGTGACATCATCGCTGAACCCGAAATCAAACGGCTTCATCTGATCGGTTTCCGAAGTAATCGTCACTTTCGCCAGCGCGGTATCCGCACCCTCGGCAACCCCTTGCAACTGGGCCAGGTTCAACAGCCCACGGGCTTCGACGTCCATCTCGGTAAAGGTCAGGCCTGCCAAGAAATCATCCGACAGGTTGCCGGCTGCACGCAGAGCAGCGCCATCTACCGCGTTGGAGACCTGCCATGTCATGATCGTGCCCGGCTCGGCCTGCGGTTCCGGAGCGGGGGTGCCCGTCACCGGCTGGGTGCTTTCGGTATCGACGGAAAAGTTCGAAATCATCGGCGCACCGCCAAAGTCCAGCCCCCAGAGCGCAATGCCGCCGGTGGTCTGGTCGCGTTTCAGCGCGACGGTCAGCTCAGGTGTCGTCTGGTCGGCAATATAGATGTCGGCCAAGCCATCCTGCACAACCATTTTCACATGGAACCATTCGCCGATCGGGTAAGTGGTGGGCGCGGTATAGGACGGGCCGTAATAGAGCTGCCAGGATGGAATACCGTTGTAATTGGTCATGTACTGGTTGGCGTCGTCCTGGCCGGAATGATGGCCGCGCATATAGAAATTTTCAGCATTGCCCGGGCTTGCAATCCGAAACTGGGAGCCGGCAAAGGACATACCCTCTTCAAATTTCAGGTCATATTCAAAGGTGCCATTCTCGAATTCGACACCGATCATGGCAGCCGCACCAAAAAACATCGGTGGCTCGGACGCAACGTTGCCCAGTTTGACGGCATCGCGGCCATCCACCTCGGCAAAACTGGCACCGCCGATCAGAAACCAGTTGTCGGCGGTGAAGGGATAGTCCTGGTTTTCTGCGAATGCCGGTGCGGTGGCCAGCACGGCTGACAAGAAAACGGAAGTGGTCAGAAAGGTGGTTTTTTTCATTTGATCCTCTGAGTTATAAACTTGCACCCGCATACTAGTTGAAGGTAAGTATTCAAAAAACTGGTAAAATATCAAGGTAACCCATGAAGAATTTAGATGTATTAACCATAGGGGATTTACGCCTTATCCTGGCAATTGCCGATGAAGGTTCACTAACCGCAGGAGCCGTGAAAACGCGTATGCGCCAATCGGCTGCCAGCTATTCCCTGAAAAAAATCCAGGCAGCTTTTCGGACCGACCTGTTTGTGCGCAAGGGGCGAAACCTGGTTCCCAGCGAATTCGGCTGGCATGTCTGCGGGTACATCAAGGCCATGATTGCAGATTTTGAAAATGTCCTTTACCCGCCAGATTTTGACCCGAACGTCACGTTTACCTTGAGTTTTGGCGCGACCGAATACGATATTGCCGCAGTTTTCCCACATATCCAGAGTTTGCTCAAAAAACATGCACCGCTGGCTAATCTCAAGATCGTTGCGCTGGACACGGCCAGCCCGCTTGAGCAATTAAACACACTTGATTTCCTTTTTGCACCGGTAAATATCGCCTCTTCCAGTATTCGAGCGCTTGAGGTGCTGACCGATGATGTGGTGGTTTTTTACGACCAAACCAAGCGCCAAGCCCCCGCAAGGCTGGCCGATTTTGTCGCGGCACCCCACGCTATCGCATCTTTCGATGGCTCGGACATGACACATACTGATTATTTGCTTGGTCAAAGAGGGTTGCAACGCCGCATTGCGGTTTCTGCATATGGGTTTGCAGCAGTGGCAAGCCTGATCGAAGGCACCGACATGATTACAACGATGCCAAAACGTCTAAAAAACACCTTGTTCGCCAATTTGGCACATTGCCCGCCCCCCTTTGGCGAAGAGTCGATGAAACTGTATCTGTGTTGGTTGGCCGCCAAGGAAGAGCGCGGTAAAATCCAATGGTTTACCCGGTTATTGCGCGAAAATCCTCTCCCCATCCCACAAGGTTAAACAGTTCAGGTGAAACAAAGCTTTCCGCCGACGGGATGTCCACTTGATGGCCTGATATCTTGTAGTTTAAACAGCAATACCCGGCCACAGTAGCGGCGGCAAAATGTGGTTGCGGGCGGCCTAAAAACCCGCCGGTTTGGCCCTTTCGGCATTTCGGGTGTGAATAGGCATGCAAAATTGACCCACTTGGGTGGGTAATTGGCGTTTAAAATTGACCCACCTGTTTTGGATGTGGACTCAATTGCACCACTGCCTGATGGCAAATAGATGCAGCATTGCAAGGAAATTCCGGCTGAGCTTTTCAAATCGGGTTGCCAGCCTGCGCATATCCTTCATTTTGCAGAAGAACCGCTCGACCACGTTGCGCATGGCATAAAGGTTCGGGTCATGCGGGATCGGGGTTTTGGCATTGGATTTGGACGGAATCACCGCCAGCGCCCCTTCGTCGGCGATCTGCTGCCGGAT
>NZ_JBSMEZ010000042.1:0-8007 GCF_056498605.1 Profundibacter sp. | reverse complement strand
AAGCGTTCGACCAACTGCTGCGCATGTTCATCACTGCCCTTGATCCAGACCAGAAGCAGGTTGTCCGACAGGTGCCGCAGCACAGGGTCGTTCTGGTTGTCAGGGTCTACCACTTCGCAAATTGATCCGCCCGTATCGCAGATAAAATTGTCATACTTATAAAGGGTTTGCGAGCGGTTTATAAAGTATGATGTGTCCGTCAAAGCATTGATTTCAGCGGCACGGTGCTGGTTCTGGCGGTGCATGTATTCATCAAACGGCATACCGCCTTTGTCGCCATTTCCCGGCTTGCCCATATAGGTGGACAGTGGCGCCAGATTGTCAAAGCTGATGTTGGAGGAAATATCGATGCTATCGGTGCGCAGCAATTCCGCCAAAAACGGATTTTTCATCGCCTCGTGTTTGAAATTATCAACGATGAATTCGCCCATATAGCGGGTGCCGATGCGGTAATCTACGCTGTAGTGAAACCAAGTGCCGCTGGCCCGCAGCGCACTTGCCACATGGGTTTTGCCAAGGCCTGACATGCCGAATAGCGCCACACGTTTGTGGTCGGTTTCGGTCCAGTCGCGGGCGGATTGATAAAACATAGCGTGGCTGCCTTGGGTTATGGGTTGATCCTAGGTAGCCAGCGGGGCGCACAGGGTCAATTGGAATTGATCAACGCAAACAAAAAGCTCCGCCGGATCGGGCGGGGCTTTGCGTGGTTATTGTGTTGTTATTTAGAAGTTGAAGCCAACTTTGATACCAACGGCGATGGCATCATTATCGGTGAAACTACTACCAATGCTTGATGTGGTTGCATCACCAATTTGGATATAGCGAACCCCGCCAGTGATTTTTACGTTATTTACTGTGTAGGTTGCAGCCAACCCAATACTTCTGTTGCCATCTGTTGGGGCTAGGTTACCAACAGGAACTGTCCCGCCGCCTTCGTATCCCAAGATCACGGCACCAGACCAGTTATCATTAAACTTGCGCCCAACGCCCAATGTGTAAGTGGTTGTATCCTTGGTGCCGCTGGCCAAAGATCCCGGGATGTAATCTCCAGGAGACACATCAAATTTTGTCCACTCCACCCAACGGATAGAGCCGAAGACTAATGTGTCCGCCGCTACACCTGATTGAAACTCAAGGTTCCATGATTGTGGTATAGTTACGTCAAACGGCGTTCCCGCGTTATCGGGAAGCGAGTGCGTAATCTCGGAGTTGTATGTCAGCGCTACGCGCAAAGCAATTTCTGGTTTTTCATATGCAACGCCGAGAACATACCCAACCTCAACATCGGAGCCGATATTTAATGCGTAGGTAACAATTCCAGGAAGTGGGGCTTGTGAAACGACATTGATGTCCGCAGAAACGGCCTGAATGCGCACGCCTCCGTATAGGCTCATGTTGTTTTGCAGTTTGTAGCGCAACAAGCCTGTTACAGCGTGCGAATCGACTGTTGCTGTCGAACCTGCAAAGGGATACGCGCCACCAGCGGGGTATGCCACATCGGCACCTACAGGTTGATCTACGATAAGCGCGAACGCCAGATTGTCCCCAATATCCTGTTTGTACCCGAATGAAAGATTTTGGTATGAAGGAGCCATGTCGCCGCTGGGAACTGCGCCTGCAAAAGTACCGCTAACCGTTGGGCTGACGGTAGAATAGGTGAATTCCCCATAGCGCCCTTCTTCGAATAATATCCCAACCGATTGGCTGGAGCGTTCAAGACCACCCGCAAAGGCGCTTGTGGCAGTTACAGCAAGGCTTGCCGCTGTCATCATCAATAGATGTTTCATGTTTTTTCTTCCCTGAGTGTTTTATATTTATTGAGCAGTCTTTTATCAAAGCTACACCGCGCAAGATTGTTACGTCAACAAATGACGCCACGTCACAATCTTTTAACAAACGCAGCGTTGTCAATTTGCACTAGGTGCAGGGGTGCCTTTTTTGATGTTCAGATAGTTCGCCGCGAAAATAATCGCACCACCCAGAAATACAAAACCATCCAGTGGTTCGTTATAAAACAGCATACCTACCACGGCAATCAGCGGCAGGCGCACGAAATCAAACGGGATGACCGTGCTGGCCGGTGCTATCGACAGGGCTTTGGTCAGGCAGAAATGGGCGACAAGCCCCGCAGCCCCAATCAGGATGACCCAAGGCAAAGTGACCATTGTTGGTAGGTTGATCTGGCCATCATATCCGGCACAGATCAGCCCCATCACCGATTGCATGACCACCAGCCAGAACAGAATGGTGGTTAGGGAAGTGTCTCGAGTTAGTCTTTTGGTGTAAATCGCTGATCCTGCAAAGCCGATAGCCGATAGCGCCGCCGCACCCAGCCCCCAGCTTATTGATTCCGCCCCTGGCCTTGCTACAATCAGGATGCCGATAAATCCGAAAATACCCGCCAACACCCGCGTCGGAGTCAGCCGTTCCCCCAGTAATAGTGGTGACAACGCGATCACCCAGAGCGGTGATGTGAATTCGAGCGCGAATACCTGTGCCAGCGGGATAACGGTTATGGCAAAATACCACAGGTTTTGGCCAATGAAGTGGCTGGTGTTGCGGATCAAATGGGTCGAAAAATGGCGCGCGCTGATTTGTGGTAATGTTCCGGCGGCGCCCGCAACAATGGTGACGATCACGATGCCGATTAGCGACCGGTAGAGCAGTAATTCAAATGTATCCAGCTCGATACTGACAGCCCGCCCCGCAACCGCCATTGATGAAAACGAAAGGATCGCCCCGATCATCCAGACGGCTGCGCGAAGGGTTGGGTTGGCCATCTTCAATCGCTCTCGGTAATCGTATAGCTGCGGGGAATGCCTTGGGTGATTTGCGCCCATTCGCTTGATTTGGTGCGCCTTTGGTGCTGATCGAAATCGGCGCGGGTTGCGAAAATCTCGGCGACATTAAAACGGCCCGTATGATCGGCATCGGGGGTGACATTGAAACTGACACACCCTGCCTCCAGCCGCGTCAGACGGATGTGTTCAGGCAGAGCGGTGGTTATTTCAGCTAACCGGTTTTTGGGGACATCAATATATCCGGTCAGCTTGATTTGTTTTGCTTTTGTCATTTTTGTTCCATAAATATCCGCGCCGCAGGCAATAAAACTTTTATGCGCTTCGCGCGAGGATATTTACAGAACAGAAATTATGCAATTGTTAACCAGAATCGTCCTAAAACTTATGTGCGGTACAGGCGGGGACGCCGATGGCCGTGAACGGAAATGATGGACACTCTGACCCTAGGTTTGGAAAGGGTGTCTATTATTCCCACTCAATCGTGCCGGGTGGTTTACTGGTAATGTCGTAAGTTACGCGATTGATGCCTTCAACCTCGTTAATGATACGGGTCGCTGTCTCTCCAAGAAACTCATGCGTGAACGGATAATAATCTGCTGTCATCCCGTCCACCGACGTGACCGCCCGCAGCGCGCAGGCAAAATCATAGGTGCGCCCGTCACCCATCACGCCAACCGTGCGCACCGGCAGGATGGCAACGAAGGCTTGCCAGATTTCATCATACAGGCCGTGTTTGCGGATTTGATCGATGTAAACCGCATCGGCTTTGCGCAGAATCTCCAGCTTCTCGCGGGTGATTTCACCTGGGCAGCGGATGGCAAGGCCGGGGCCAGGGAAGGGGTGGCGACCGATGAATGATGCGGGCAGACCCAGTTCACGCCCCAAAGCGCGGACCTCGTCCTTGAACAACTCGCGCAAGGGCTCGACCAGTTTTAACCCCATCTTTTCGGGCAAGCCACCAACATTATGGTGGCTTTTGATCGTCACAGACGGGCCGCCGGAAAACGAAACGCTTTCGATCACATCCGGATAGAGCGTGCCTTGGGCCAAAAACTTGGCGCCGCCCACTTCGGCGGCATGTTTCTGGAATACATCAATAAACAGTTTACCAATGATCTTGCGCTTGGTTTCGGGATCGGACTGGCCATCCAGTTGGCCTAGAAATAATTCCTGTTCCTGCGCATGGATCAGCGGCATGTGATATTCATCGCGGAACATTTTGACGACGTCATCGCCCTCGTTTTGGCGCAACAATCCGTGGTCAACGAAAACACACGTCAACTGATCGCCAATCGCCTCGTGTAGCAACACTGCCGCGACCGATGAATCGACCCCGCCGGACAGCCCGCAAATTACCTTTGCATCACCCACCTGTTCGCGGATTTTACGAATGGCTTCTTCGCGATACGCGCCCATGGTCCAGTCGCCGCTGAACCCTGCCAGTTTGATGAAATTCTCATACAACCGCGCCCCGTTCGGGGTGTGATGCACTTCGGGATGGAATTGCACCGCAAAGAAATTGCGCGAAATATCCGCGGTGATGGCAAACGGCGCATTGGGCGATGTGCCGAACACCTCGAACCCCGGTGCAATTTTGGAAACATGGTCACCGTGGCTCATCCAGACCTGTTCGCGATCGTCATCGCTGGTGAACCAGCCATCCAGCAACGGCAAATGCGCGGGCGTTGGCGTGACATAGGCGCGGCCAAATTCGGCGGTGCCATGGCCGCGTTCAACCAATCCGCCCAGCATTTGCATCATTACCTGCTGACCATAACAAATACCCAAAACCGGAACACCAGCGTCAAACAGACTGGCAGGCGGGCGCGGCGATCCATCGTCAATCACGCTGGAGGGGCCGCCGGACAGGATCACCGCTTTTGGCGCGAAATCGGCCAGAAAGCTGTCGGTCACCTTATTAAACGGATGGATTTCGCAATAGACATTGAGTTCGCGCAAGCGCCGTGCAATCAGCTGCGTCACTTGCGACCCAAAGTCGATGATAAGAAGGCGGTCATGTGAAATATCTGTCATGATCTGGCAATAGGGGGTGCTGTCGCAATGATCAAGCGGGCGCATGTCGCTTTCCCCCCGTAATGGCCGGATTTTGCGCCTGATGCGGTGTGGTTTTGGCGTAAGACTGGGATACAACGGATCACGGGAGCAGGCACGATGGCTGAGGAACGAACAAAACGGCGGGTGCGCGGCGGGGGCGGGGCGGCACGACGTGCCGAACGCACGGCGGTGAAGATTGAAGCGGCGAAATATATCGAGCGCAAAATCCCCAACTATGAAATGCTGGATGATGCGACACTTGAGGTGATCGAGCATAATGCTGAAACCGTGCTGGAAGAGGTCGGCGTTAACTTTGTTGATAACCCCGAAGCATTGGAGGTTTGGCGCAAGGCGGGGGCCAAGGTGGATGGAGAGCGGGTCTGTATCCCGCGTGGGCTGGCCCGTGAGTTATGCAAGACAGCACCTGCGAAATTCACCCAACACGCCCGCAATCCGGAACGTAACGTCGAAATCGGCGGTGACACACTGGTGCTGGCGCCCGTTTACGGTCCGCCCTTTGTGCGCGATGCCGATGGCGGGCGGCGCTATGCGACGATGGATGATTTCACCAAATTCGTGAAACTTGGCTACATGTCGAAATATCTGCACCATTCGGGCGGCACGGTGTGCGAACCCACGGATGTGCCGGTGAACAAGCGGCATCTGGATATGTTGCATGCGCATATGGTTTATTCGGATAAACCGTTTATGGGGTCGGTGACGGAACCTTCGCGGGCGCAAGATTCGGTCGATATGTGCGAAATTCTGTTCGGTAAGGATTTCGTTCAGGAAAACACGGTGATGACCTCGCTGATCAATGTCAATTCACCGCTGACCTTTGATAGCATCATGATGGGAGCGATGGAGGTTTATGCGCGCAACAATCAGGCCTGCATCCTATCGCCGTTCATTGTCGGTGGTGCAATGTCGCCGGTTTCGGTGATGGGCACGCTAACACAAGTTTTGGCCGAAGTTGTGGGGGGCATTGCTTATAACCAGTTGATCCGCCCTGGAGCACCGGTGATTATGGGCTGTTTTGTCACCTCGATTGATATGAATTCGGGCGCGCCGACCTTTGGCACGCCAGAAGCTACACAAATCCTTAACGGGGCAGGGCAGTTGGCACGCCGTCTTAACCTTCCGTTTAGATCTGGTGGCGGGCTTTGTGGCTCCAAACTGCCCGACGCGCAGGCGGCTTATGAAACCGCACACACGCATAACGCGGCATTGCTGGGCGGGGTAAACTTTATGTTGCACGCGTGTGGCTGGCTGGAAGGCGGGCTGGTGTCCAGTTTCGAGAAATTCGTGATGGACGCGGATCAGCTGGGTATATTGCACCGTTTGGCGGCAGGGGTGCCCACGGACGAGAACGCGCAGGCAATGGGCGCTATCCATGAGGTTGGCCCAGGCGGACATTATCTGGGATGCGAGCACACGCAAGCCAATTTCAAAGAGGCGTTCTGGCGCACAGATTTGCTGGATTATAAACCCTATGAAACATGGGAAGAAGAAGGGGCGCGCGACACGCAAGAGCTGGCCAAAATCCGGGTTGCCAAATTACTAAATGATTACCAACAACCCGCGTTGGACCCAGCAATTGCTGCGGCATTAGAGGATTTTATCAAGGCAAAGAAAGATTCGATGCCGGATTCTCTGGTTTAGGACGAGCCCTAAGACGGTCTGGCGCGGGCCTGCAATAGGCGCACTTCGCCCATCAGGGCAATCAGGATCGAAACATGACGGGCGATGCTATACGTGGCGTCGCCCGCTTTTCGTTTTTCCTCCAGCTCGGTTTCTACCGACATCAATGTGGCAATGGCCTTACCTGGCGTTGGCATCGTGGTGGTTTTGATCAGCCGGCGCAGATCGCGCTTGCGGCTATAGTCCGGCATCCCGAAACGGGCGGCGCGGATCAAAAGACGAGGGCGGTGTAAGCATTTCAGTATGTGCATCAGGTCAGTCATTGGGTCAGCTCCTTGGAATTACTACTGCACAGTTGCACAATCTAAGCGTGTGTTGCGTATTGTTGCCAACTTCCGAACGCAGGTTTCATAAAAGTTTATATTTTAAAGATAATTCTAGGAAACACAGAATTTGTTAACCATCACGTAACACTCGTAAACAAAGCTGACACGCAACGAGAGGCACAACGTAAAGGAGAGTAAAATGCAGAGGGGGCAAGTGCAATCCTGCGGTGTGAACACAATACCGGAATGGGTGCCAAAAGAGGCGAGGCGATATCTGCAACATACCAATCAGGGTAAATCCATTCGGGCCGTTGCGCGGGATGCCGGATGTCACGCCTCGACGGTTTTGCGCCAGATCCGACGATATGAAAACCGGCGCGATGACCCGCTGGTAGACGAAGCGTTGCGCGACTTAGGGCAGCAACTTTTCCCGACGCACCCCCAATTAACAGACAAGGAGACGCCCGTAATGAGCGCACCAATCCGACATAAAAACCTGAAAACCGATGATACAACCCTGAACCGCGAGGGTCGCCGTATTTTGCGCCGGTTATGCGAAACTGGTGCGGTGTTGGCGATCGCGCCGGAGATGGAGAAAGCCGTGGTGGTGCGGGATTTGCCCAGTGGTCAAACCGCACGCACAGCAGTGGTTGATCGCAAAGTGGCGCAAGCGATGGCGTTAAAGGACTGGATTACATGCGTTAAACCCGGACGGATCGCGCGATATGGTATCACCACGGCAGGGCGCACCGCCCTGAAACGGCTGCTGGCCGAGGCGGAAAATGCCAGCGGTGGATTTGCCGAAGCACAGGCCCAGTTTGGTGATCAGCACAGGGTCTGGGGCGAGAAAACAGTGTCCGAGTCCGGAACGCGGCGGGCGGTGCGTTATAACGTGGCAGAATCACCGCTGGCGGCACTGGCGCGACGCAAAGACAAAACCGGCACACCATTTCTAACCGATGATCTGGTTGCCGCCGGCGAGAGGCTGCGCGAGGATTTCGAGCTGGCACAAATGGGGCCGCGGGTGGCGCAAAACTGGGAACGGTTTTTGACCGGCGGCTCAAGGGGCGGCTTTGCCAATGACAGCGGGGTCGGGTACGGGCCAACCGGTGCCCGCGACCGCGTGTCAGAAGCGCTGCGCGATCTGGGTCCGGGATTGGGCGATGTGGTACTGCGCTGCTGTT
>NZ_JBSMEZ010000041.1:0-17440 GCF_056498605.1 Profundibacter sp. | reverse complement strand
AAATATTCCTCGCGCAGGTAGTTGATCACATCCCAGTGGCGGTCGGTCAGCTCGATGTTGTCGGCGGATGCCATGAATGTGCCCATCTCTTCTGACCAGTCTTCTTGATTGGTCAGATAGCCGTTTGCGTCGGTTTCGATCTCGTTGCCTTCATATTCAAATGACATAGTGAACTCCCTCGTTCTGTCGCGCATTGCAGATTTAACTTACATTCAGGTATCACAATATGTTTTGCGCATCAACCTTATCGGCATGTTGCCTGCCCTATGGTCAACGACTTTCTGCTAAAAGGCCGCGATGATTTGTGCCATAATCGAGTCGGAACACGTATCAGTAACCTGGGAGAGTATTATGAGTCTTATGAAAACACTGGCAAAAGTTGCCATCGGCGTGGCTGTGGCCAAGGGCGTCAGCAGCATGTCCGGCAAGGGCCGCGCGGCCCCGCAACGCAGAAGCAGCGGCGGCGGGTTGCTGGATGCCCTGACGGGCGGCGGCGGTAGCGCACGCACGCAAGGCTCGCAAGGTGCCGGGCTTGAGGATATGCTGGGTGGTCTACTGGGCGGTGGACAGCCGCAACAGTCCGGTCGCGCCTCTGGTGGCAGCGGTCTGGGTGGTTTGCTGGATGGCCTAAGCGATGCCAGCACCCCGCGCGGTGGTGTGCAGACCGGACGCAGCAGCGGTGGTGGTCTGGACAGCATTCTGGACGGTCTGGCCGGTAAAGGGGCTGCCAAGGGCGGTCTGGGTGACTTGCTGGGCGGTATGACCGGTGGTGGCGGAGGTGATCTGGGCGGTTTGCTTGGTGGTTTGCTGGGCGCGGGTGCGGGTGCTGGTGCGGCCGCCGCTGCTCCGAAAGCAAAATCCACTGACAAGGATAAATCCGCCAACAAGCAAAGCAGCTTTGGCGACAAATTCAATCAGTCCCTGACCCACGGCGGCGAGCCTGAAATCCCCCCGACCCCGCAACAAGAAGTGGCGGCGGGCCTGATGCTGCGGGCGATGATTCAGGCGGCTAAATCGGACGGCAAGATTGATGATAGCGAGCGCCAGAAGCTGCTGGGCAAACTGGGCGACATTTCCCCGCAAGAGCGCGATTTTGTGAATGCTGAGTTGGCCGCACCGATTGATGTCAAAGGTCTGGCAGGACAAGTGCCAAACGGGATGGAAGCGCAGGTTTACGCCATGTCGATCATGGGCATTGATCTGGATAACCAGACCGAGGCGCAATACCTGCATGATTTCGCCACCGAACTGGGCATCGACAAACGCAACGTGAACAACATTCACGAGCAACTGGGCGTGCCGTCGATCTACGGATAGACCCGTCACACCCCTGCCCCCGCCCACATTCACGTTGGCGGGGGTTTTTTATGGAAAAACCGGTGGAGACCGGATGCATTATCGCCTAAACTCTGGTGAAATTCATCTGGGGGCCTTTTATGCCTGAAACAATCATAGCCAAATGCGAGCGCTCAGGCTTGCGCATGACGGAACAGCGCCGGGTGATTGCCGCTGTGTTGGAAGATGCGCACGACCATCCGGATGTCGAGGAATTATACGCCCGCGCCAGCGCCGTTGACGGGCGCATTTCGATCGCTACGGTTTACCGTACCGTCAAACTGTTCGAGGAAGCGGGTATTCTGGACAAGCACGAATTTGGCGACGGCCGCGCGCGGTATGAATCGGCGGACCGAGACCACCATGACCACCTGATTGATATGAACTCCGGTAAGGTGATTGAATTTATCGACCCAGAAATTGAAGCCCTGCAAGAAAAGATCGCCGAGAAGCTCGGTTATAAGCTGAAAGGGCATCGGCTGGAACTTTACGGCGTGCCGATCCGAAAATGACCCGACAACATGGATAATCTGCGCGGCATTGCCCTGATGGTTGCGGCAATGATCGGGTTCACCGTCACGGATTTATTCGTAAAATCGGCCTCGCTGGATTTGCCCGTTGGGCAGATACTGGCCATTGCCGGCACCGGCGGCGGCATAATTTTCGCGCTGATGACCAAGGCGCAGGGGCATGCTGTCTTTTCACGCGATTTTTTCCTGTGGCCGGTGATCCTGCGCAACCTGAGCGAGGCATTTGGATCGGTTTGCTATGTCACGGCCCTTTCGATGATTGATCTGTCCACGGCATCCGCGATTATTCAGGCAACCCCGCTGGCCGTCACTCTAGGCGCGGTGATCTGGTTGCGCGAAGTTGTGCATTGGCGACGCTGGAGCGCGATAATCGTCGGGTTCATCGGCGTTCTGATCATCTTGCGCCCGGGTGGTGATACGTTCGAGCCCGCTATGCTGTGGGCCGTGGCTGGCATGTTCGGCCTTGCGATGCGTGATCTGTCAACGCGAATGGTGCCCACGGACATGCCAACGCTGCGGGTGTCGACCTATGGCATGGTGATGCTGTTGCCTGCCGGTCTGTTTCTGCTGGCTATTGGCGACGGTCCACGCGTCATGAACCCGCTGAACTATGCACAGATGGGCGGGGCTGTTGTGGTTGGTGTTCTGGGATATTGGGCGATAACGGCAGCGATGCGCATTGGGGATGTGTCGGTGGTTGCCCCGTTTCGATATTCGCGGATCATATTTGCTTTGCTGATCGGCACCCTTGTTCTGGGCGAACGCCCTGACATGTGGACCTTGATCGGGGCGGCGATAACGATTGCTGCCGGTATATTTTCATTCTTGCGCGAACGGCGCATGGCAAAGCTCGCGGGACTATAGAAAACAACGCCCGTTAGCGCTACCATTGACTGTTTACTTTCATTGGTTTGCTGTTATAGCTTTGCGGGAACCGATAGCAGCAAGGACGCCTCCAATGAGCATTATCATCGATGTTTTCGCCCGTGAAATTCTGGACAGCCGTGGCAACCCGACAGTCGAGGTCGATGTGATACTGGAAGACGGCACCATGGGCCGCGCTGCGGTGCCATCTGGTGCATCAACTGGCCTGCATGAAGCGGTCGAGAAACGTGACGGGGATATGTCGCGCTATGGCGGCAAAGGTGTTTTGGACGCAGTGGCCGCTGTAAACGGCGAAATCGCCGAAGAGCTGGTCGGCATGGACTGCGGCGAGCAGGAAGCAATTGACGCGATTATGTGCGAGTTGGACGGCACCCCAAACAAGGCGCGCCTCGGAGCAAACGCCATTCTGGGTGTATCGCTGGCCGTGGCCAAAGCCGCTGCGGATTACGCAGCACAACCACTGTTTCGCTACGTTGGCGGCACCGCTGCCCGTGTGTTACCCGTGCCAATGATGAACATCATCAATGGCGGTGAACATGCTGATAACCCTATTGATATTCAGGAATTCATGATCATGCCGGTGTCCGCCGACAACATCCGCGACGCTGTGCGGATGGGATCAGAAGTGTTCCACACGCTGAAGGGCGAACTGTCGGCGGCGGGTCTGTCGACAGGCATTGGCGACGAGGGTGGCTTTGCGCCGAACCTGTCGTCGACCCGCGACGCGTTGGATTTCATTCTGAAGTCGATCAAGAAGGCAGGGTATAAACCTGGCGAGGAAATCTATCTGGCGCTGGATTGCGCTGCGACGGAATATTACGTTGATGGCAAATACGAGATGAAGGGCGAAGGTAAATCGCTGACATCTGATGAGAATGTCGCCTATCTGGAAGCGCTGGTGGCGGATTATCCGATCATCAGCATCGAGGATGGCATGTCCGAGGATGACTGGGATGGCTGGGTGGCGCTGAACGCTGCATTGGGTGATGAAATCCAGCTGGTTGGCGACGATCTATTTGTCACCAACCCCGAACGCCTGGCCACAGGGATAGAGAAAAAGGCGGCCAACTCATTACTGGTAAAAGTCAATCAGATCGGCACCTTATCAGAAACCCTTAAGGCTGTCGATATGGCACATCGCGCCGGCATGACCTGTGTGATGTCGCATCGGTCCGGCGAAACCGAGGATGCCACTATTGCCGATCTGGCAGTGGCCACCAATTGCGGGCAGATCAAAACTGGCTCGCTTGCGCGTTCTGACAGGTTGGCCAAATATAACCAGTTGATCCGGATCGAGGAAATGCTGGGTGAAAGTGCGCAATATGCGGGGCGTTCGATTTTGAAATGATCCCCCCGTTTTGCTCCCGCCTACCAGCCCTTACGTTAATATTGCAGCAGGGCTGGCAGGCCATATCTTACCTAGGCCTTATAAATTCGCCCTCAATGGGTTGAACCCATGCAGCACTTGCGGCAATACTCTGTTTTAATATTCAAATTTGCTGAATTTCAGGAGTAACACGTTGCGTCATTATCTGATTACCCTAAGTTTTCTAGTCTCGGCCTGTGTCACTACCACCGATCAGCAAACAACCCTGCAGGCCCAAAGAAATGCAACCCCGCCTAGCCCCTGTGAAAGACAAAGCACCGCCCGCTGCCTGTTTTTCAACGCTCCGGTATCCCTGCTGCCAAAGATTATCCGGCTAAAAGCCCGCCCATTGCCTTTTTTCCGCACCGAAAAGGCAATTGAATTTGTAGATTCAAGGCCGACAAGGTGGCTTGCCCCGAAAAACACCCTGACCGATGGCGCATCCATCCCGACCATTTTCCGTGCAGCTGTTGGCAATCCGCGCAGCAAAGAGTTCATTAATGCGGCAACAATGCACGATGCCTATTGCGGCATCGGCAACGAAAGCCTGCCGCAATATCATTCGGATACATGGCAAAATGTGCACCGGATGTTCTATGATGCGCTTCGGGTCGGCGGCACCCCCCCGAATAAAGCCAAGATCATGTATGCCGCTGTGTATCTGGGCGGGCCACGCTGGACCATGCCCGGGGACCAGCCAAAGGTCAGAATGCCCATCCCCGGTCTGTTAATCGTAAATGCCCCGATCACACAGGGCCCGACAAACACGCCGTTGCCAAAGCTTATTCCAGAAAAAATCCTGGTCGATGAAATGCTGGCCACCATTGCTTTTATCAACGAAACCAGCCCGTCAGTTACCCGTCTATCGGTCTATTTAAGGAAACGCGAACAAGCCATGCTTGCCCAAGTGCAAGGAGGGTCGGCTGATGGTGGCCAAAACCCGAGCGGTGGCGGCGCTGCTGCGGGTGACGGTGGCTCATTGCCCCCTATGTAATTATGCAGAACCAGTCAAACCAACTCATTCGCCAACTAAATCTGACGCCCCACCCAGAGGGCGGCCATTATCGCCAAACATGGATCGCCGATGCGAGTGATGGCAAACGCCCTGCAGGCACATGCATCTATTTCCTGCTAAAGGCAGGCGAGGTCAGCCGCTGGCATCGCGTTGATGCGGTGGAGATCTGGCACTTTTACGCCGGTGCGCCCCTGATCCTGAGCATGGCCAAATCCGAGGCAGGCCCCGCCCGTGATTATACGCTGGGGCCGGATGTGTTGGGGGGCGAGGCCCCGCAACTGATTGTGCCAAAGCACCACTGGCAGGCCGCCCGCAGCACCGGCGATTATACCCTTGTCGGCTGCACCGTTTCACCTGCGTTTCATTTCGACGGGTTCGAGATGATGGATAAGGGTGCTGAAATACCTTACGGTTAGGTTCGTTTAGGTCGTTGGTCGACTAACCCGCCCACCGCCAACCGGGGCTGCAACTCCCGTCGTCGTGGGGGCCGACGTCGCCATCCCGCGCAGCACCCGCACAGCAAGATAAGCAAAGGCCTGCGCTTCCAGCATATCACCGTCCAGCCCGACATCCTCGACCGGCTGCACGGGGCCGTCCAGCAACGCCGCCAGCATCGCCATCATCGCCTTGTTATGTCGTCCGCCGCCTGTCACCAGCACACGGGTTGGCGGCAACGGGCAATGTTCCATCCCCTTGGCAACCGATGCCGCTGCAATCGCGCACAATGTGGCGCAAGCATCGGCATCATTGTGATCTGTAACCAGGTCCAGAATATTTTCAAAATCGTTTCGATCCAGCGATTTTGGCGGCATCTGGTGGAAATATCCGCGTTCCAGAAACGCCTCGACCAATGGTTCGTCAACACGGCCTTGCTTCGCCAATGCCCCGCCCTCGTCATAGGGCTTGCCCAATCGCGCCATGACCAGATCATTGATCGGAGCATTCGCGGGGCCGGTGTCAAACGCCAGCAATGCGCCTGCCTCCTCGGGCTTGTCCTTACTCGGATCGACCCACGTCACATTGCCAACCCCGCCCAAATTCAGGAACACCACGGGCGCATCTGCTTTGATCCATTTGGCGCAGGCAAAATGATAGAACGGCGCCAGCGGTGCGCCCTGCCCGCCCATTTCAACGTCCGATGTGCGAAAATCCCAGATCACCGGCAGGTCCAGCACCGCCGACAGCACCCGCCCGTCGCCCGCTTGATGGGTTCCAAGCCCCATTGGATCATGGGCCAGCGTTTGGCCGTGAAACCCGACCAGTTCGGCCCCTTCAAACGGGTCCAGCACTTGGGCATGGGCGGTTTCAACCAACTCGGCTGCCGCCGCAACCCCGTCCTCATCCGGCCATTTGCCAAACGCATCGGCAATCACCACACGCTCCACGTCGCTATAGGGCCGGTAAGCACTTTCTCCAAAGGCAAAGATCGCCTCGCCATCGGTCTGCAACATCGCCGCATCCACCCCGTCAAGCGAGGTGCCGGACATCGCGCCAAGCGCCCAGATCGGTCCCGATTTCAACATGCTCTTTCCCTTCACCGCTGACCCCGATATATCAGGGCGCAACGCACATGAGAACGGATAATTATCAAGATGACTTACCACGCCAAATCAGAATTCATGCGGGTGATGCTGGAACGCGGCTTTGTGGCAGATTGCACCGACTATCAGGCGCTGGACGAGGCCCTGATCGCAGGCGTTGTGCCCGCCTATATCGGCTTTGACGCCACCGCTAAATCGCTGCATGTGGGCAGTCTGATCCAGATCATGATGCTGCGTTGGTTGCAGAAAACCGGCCATAAACCGATTGTTCTGATGGGCGGCGGCACCACCAAAGTGGGTGACCCCTCGTTCCGGTCGGATGAGCGCCCGCTGCTGGATGACGCCGCGATCAACGCCAATATTGCAGGCATCAAGGCGGTCTTTACGAACTATGTCTCATTCGGCGACGGGGCAACGGATGCGGAAATGGCTAACAATGCCGAATGGCTGGATGATCTGAACTACCTGTCGTTCCTGCGCGACATCGGGAGGCATTTTTCGGTCAACCGGATGCTGGCCTTTGAATCGGTGAAATCGCGGCTGGACCGCGAACAGTCGCTGTCGTTCCTTGAATTCAATTATATGATCCTGCAAGCCTATGATTTCCTTGAGTTGAACCGCCGCTATGGCTGTTTGCTGCAAATGGGTGGCTCGGACCAATGGGGCAATATCGTCAACGGGATTGATTTGACCCGCCGCGTGCTGGACAACCAGATTTTCGGCCTGACCACCCCGCTGCTGGAAACCTCGGACGGCAAGAAGATGGGCAAATCGCAGGACGGCGCTGTCTGGCTGAATGCCGACATGCGCTCGCCTTACGAATTCTGGCAGTTCTGGCGCAACACCACGGATGCAGATGTGGGCAAGTTCCTGAAGCTCTACACTGAACTGCCAGTTGAGGAATGCGACCGCTTGGGTGCGCTGGACGGCGCTGAAATCAACGCAGCCAAAATCCGGCTGGCAAATGAGGTCACCACATTGGCGCATGGGGCCGAAGCTGCCAAAGGTGCCGAAGCCACGGCGCGCGAAGTGTTTGAAAAGGGCGGTGTCGGGGATGATCTGCCAACCATTTCCCTAACCACCGAGGATATTGGCGATGGCATTTCCATCGTGCAGCTTTTTGTGAAATCCGGCCTTGCCAAGTCGGGCAAAGACGCCAAACGCCTGATCAAGGAAAACGGTGCCAAACTGAATGATGAGCCCCTGACCGAGGCAGGCCGGATGATCACCATTGATGATCTCGCTACCCCGCTCAAACTATCGGCAGGCAAAAAACGCCACGCGCTAGTAAAAGTGGGTTCATGAGCATTATTAAGGGTAGCATTCTAGCCATTTTAGCATCGACCAACTTAGCCTTTGGCGACAACTGCCCACCAAAAGCTGTTTGGGAAACGCCCGAAAGCCACGCTTTTTCTTGCAGTATATATGCAAAAGTCCCGTTTGATGTCAGAGAAACAACCTTTGGAAAACGGTGGATAGTATTTTTCGCCAAAGAACGCATTCAACGGAAAACCCGTTATAAATCGGGCGTTGCATTTCAAACAAATGGGCAGCCCTTCTCGAATAGAAGTGCCGCTGAGCAGTCTTTGGCCGCCTATGTGCGACGAAAATCTTGCGCAGTCGAGCAATCCAGCTTCTCCGCAAATGTTCAATTCACTTTCACTGTCGCCTGCCCGCTTTAAACAATAGGCTGACCCCGATCACTCGCGTCAGCTCATTTTGGCAGCATCCATTTGCCGCGTGGGAAAAACGCATGGAACGCAAAGGCGAACATCACGTCATGCGCCACGTCCCGCCCGTTGGCGTCACGCACTCGCACGGTGCCTACGTCCTTGCCAGCGCCAATCTTGCGCGAATCTAGCGCCGAGGCCTGCCCCGCGACCCAGCTTAACTTTATCCCCGCTTCGGAAACCTCGCCCTCGTTGCTAAGGCGGCTCATCGGCCAAGCCCGCTCGCCGACCCGCACCACCCGCATCAGGGGGGGAATGCCATGCGGCGGCATCTCGCCACCATAAAGAAACGGGCGCGAAGAACTATCGTAGCTAACATATGGATTATTGCCATAGGCGCGGCCCCAGTCGGGCTCGTCCATCACCAACCCGTCTGGATTGCGGGTAGTAAATTCTTCCCAGCTTTCCATCCAGCTGGGCAATTGTTTCAAAACATCGCCCTTGTGCGCCCCGACAATCCCGGTGCCGATTGCCTGTTGCCACCAGCTTTCGGTCTCGCGGTCATACATCACCATATCCGAATTGCGCAGCTTGCCCGTCACCCCAAAGGTGAGCAGTTTGCCACGCACACGTCGATCAAACACCATAGCGGAATTACACAGCGGGCAGAAGGTAACAATAACCGGCACGCCGCCGACTTTATCGTTCACAATTTCATGCCATGTCAAATAGCGGATCGGATAGGCCCGCGGGGTTTGACCCTTTATTTCAAGAGTAATAACCGGTTCACGCGGCTTAATCCGTGTCTCGGAAGATGCTTTCCTGAACTTCGGGTCCGACAGCGCCGGAATGCCGTCCTTGGGCGGGCCGCCAGACAGTATTTCGCCCCAATCCGTGACGCTCGTGCGGGAAAAATCGGTGTCGGGCCACTCGTATTTCCAGCTTGCCGGATTGGCGCTGGCGGATGTGGCAAGGGCGGTCACAAGGGTCGCTATCAACGGGAATATTCGCAAGGTGCGTCGCATCAAAAATCCTCCTGTTTGGTTACCCAAAGAATGACAGAGGATAGAGCGCAAAAATAGCCCCGCTCACGCGAGATTGATAACGGCGTGTCTTCTACTTTGAAAACACGCCGTTATGTTTATTCGTTGGTCACTGTGACCTTCACCATATAGTCGGGATCATCAACAAGACCATTGGCATCGGAATCCCCCAGCTTGATGTTGTAAAGCGTCTCAAGCCCCTCGATCACTTGTCCGAACACCGTATATTGTCCATTCAGGTGCTTGGCCGGCGCCAGCACAATAAAGAACTGGCTGTTGGCGGAATCAGGATCAGGAGAGCGCGCAGCACCAACGGTGCCCAGTTTGAACGGGATGTTGGAAAATTCTGCCGCAAGGTCTGGCATATCGGATGCGCCCATCCCTGCACGGCTGATATCCCCACCACGCATGCCGAATTGAACGTCGCCAGTTTGCGCCATGAACCCGTCAATCACACGGTGAAACACCACCCCGTCATAGGCACCGGATTTGGCCAGCGCGATGATGCGTTCCACATGTTTGGGGGCGACATTTGGCAAAAGATCAATAACGATTGTGCCGCTGTTGCTGCCGCCCACCTCGATCACCAGATTTGGGCCGGGTGTGTCATTGGCCAGCGCTTGTTGGTTAGCGCCATCATATAGGAAAAACGCCCCCCATATTGCCGCCCCCAGAAAGCCCAGCAGCAATGGCATTGCGAGAACTCTAAGCATCTGCGGCCACCTTCATGCTGATCATCCGGTCAGGGTTCATTGGTGGCTCGCCACGGGCGATTTTGTCAACGTGTTCCATCCCGTCGATCACTTGGCCGTAAACGGTGTATTGGCCATTCAAAAACGCATTATCGCCAAAATTGATAAAGAACTGGCTGTTGGCGGAATCAGGATTTTGCGACCGCGCTGCCCCAATGCTGCCTTTTGCATGTGGCACCTTGGAAAATTCAGCAGGCACATCGGGCTTGTCCGACCCGCCAGTGCCAGCAGCCCGCAAGTTAAAGTCGTTTTCCATGTTGCCATTGGCCACATCACCGGTCTGGGCCATGAACCCGTCAATCACGCGGTGGAAACAGACGTTATCATAGGCGCCGGCACGGGTCAGTTCTTTCATCCGCTCAACGTGCTTTGGCGCAACATCAGGCAGCAATTCGATGGTCACTGTGCCGTCTTTAAGTTCCATCAGGATTGTGTTTTCAGGGTCTTTGATCTCGGCCATATCGGGCGCTCCTATGTCGTGTTACGATTTGGGGCGAACCTAAGCGGGATGTGCGCAATATAAAAGGGGCAATACACTGTGCCACGTTGACCCTGCCTGAATGAATGATGATTGTGGGCACAAATCGGCACAAATGGAGGTCTGACATGGGCTGGAAAACACTCGATGATATCAATCTGAACGGCAAGGTGGTTTTGGTGCGGGTTGATATCAATGTGCCGGTCAAGGATGGCGTCGTCACTGACACCACGCGGATCGAGCGGATTGTGCCAACGGTGAAGGATATTCTGGCGGCGGGCGGCAAGCCGGTTTTGATGGCGCATTTCGGGCGGCCAAAGGGCCATGTGGTACCGGAGCTGTCATTACGCGTCACCCTGCCCGCGCTTGAGGCGGCTTTTGGCCAGCCGGTAATTTTTGCCGATGATGATGGCGGCAAGCGGGCCGGCGCATGGGTCAACAGTCTGGTTGAGGGTGACATTTTGCTGCTGGAAAACCTGCGATTTAATGCCGGCGAAGAGGCCAACAGCCCCGAATTCGCTGCCGAGCTGGCCACGCTGGGCGATGTTTATTGCAATGACGCCTTTTCCACCGCGCACCGTGCCCATGCCTCGACGACTGGCATTGCGGCGCTGCTGCCATCCTGTGCTGGCCGCTTGATGCAGAGCGAACTTGGTGCGCTGGAATCGGCATTGGGCAATCCACAACACCCCGTTTGCGCGGTGGTTGGCGGGGCCAAAGTGTCGACCAAGCTGGAATTGCTGGGCAATCTGGTCACCAAAGTTGACCATCTGGTGATCGGAGGTGGCATGGCCAACACGTTTTTGGCAGCCCAAGGCTTTGACGTGGGCAAATCACTGGCCGAACACGAGATGAAAGACACTGCACTGGAAATTCTGGCCAAGGCCAAAACTGCAGGTTGCGAGATTATCCTTCCGACCGACATTGTTGTGGCACGGGAATTTGCGGCAAACGCGGTTCATGAAGTCCTGCCGGTTGACGCCTGCCCTTCTGACGCGATGATACTGGATGCCGGTCCTAAAACCGTGGCCCGCATCAACGCGGTGATTGCGACCTGCAAAACCCTGGTGATGAACGGCCCGCTTGGCGTGTTTGAAATGCCCCCTTTTCAAACCGCGACCTTCGGTATGCTGGGCCAGATTGCAAAACAGACCGCCAGCGGTGATCTGGTTTCTATCGCGGGGGGCGGCGATACAGTGGCTGCCATTAACGCATCCGGTCACGGCGGTGATTTCACCTATATTTCGACCGCAGGGGGCGCGTTTCTGGAATGGATGGAGGGCAAGACCTTGCCCGGTGTCGCTGCATTAGAAGGCTAAATGGCTTTATTTGACGACTGGTAGCGCCAACAGCGTTGCATGCAATCGCATACCTTACTAGAGCAGTGACATTGGCCCATTGTTCTTGAAAGGATTACATTATGAGAGCGACACGGATTGTTCAGAAAATTCTATCGAATTACGAGGCAGACTGCCCCGGTGTGAAGGCAAACCTGTGCCGCATCCTGATGAACGGCAAATTGGGCGGCAGTGGCAAAATGATTATCCTGCCGGTTGATCAGGGGTTTGAACATGGCGCGGCACGCTCATTCGCACCGAACCCCGCCGCCTATGATCCGCACTACCATTATCAGTTGGCGATTGATGCAGGTTTGAATGCCTTTGCCGCGCCTTTGGGGATGCTCGAGGCAGGTGCAGACACCTTCGCGGGCCAAATCCCGACCATCCTGAAGGTCAACTCGGCCAATTCCCTGATCCCGTCAGCATCCCCCAAGGACCAAGCTATCACCGCCTGTGTTGATGATGCGCTACGCATCGGGGCGTCGGCTATTGGCTTCACCATCTACCCCGGCTCATCGCAAGGGCTGGAGCTGTTTGAAGAAATTTCTGCCATGCGAGAAGAAGCCGCCGCCAAGGGCGTGGCCACCGTGATCTGGTCCTACCCGCGCGGCGAAGCACTTGACAGCGACGGCGAAACAGCCATCGACATCGCCGCCTACGCGGCCCAGATCGCCGCCCTGTTGGGCGCCCATATCATCAAGATCAAACTGTCGACCGACCATTTGTCACTGCCTGCGGCCAAAAAGGTATACGAGGACGAGGGCATCGACATTTCAACCCAAGCGGCACGGGTGAAACATTGTATGGACGCAAGTTTTGCCGGCCGGCGCATTGTGGTGTTTTCCGGCGGTGCGAAAAAAGGCGCCGATAGCGTCTATGACGACGCCCGCGCTATCCGTGACGGCGGTGGTAACGGATCAATCATCGGGCGAAATTCGTTCCAGCGGGATCGGGCGGATGCGTTGGATATGCTGGGCAAACTGGTTGATATCTACAAGGGCAAGGCCTGAATAGTCGGGCTCGCCTCGCCCCACAGACCAAAAAAATTTAACCCTACAAGGATTATCCTTGGAGGGTTTCCTTTTTGTTGAAAGCGACCAATAAGCCACAGGTATCCAAGGAAAATATCCACCACTTGCCACGCAGGGGATTCACAAAGCCGTGCCAATATGCAATTGTGCCCTAAAGCCGCGTAATTAATGACGGCAAAAGAGGCAGAAAAGAATGAGCATTTCCCGCAAACGGCCGCCTGTCGGTGTCGTCCTGTATTTCGGCGGCGTATTTACGCTTGGCCTGTATTTTGCCTTTGCTGCTATTCAAGGCGACTATGGACTGTTCCGCCGCGTCCAGATTGACGCCGAAGCCGACATTTTGCGCGAGGATCTGGTCGGGCTGTCAGCGGACGTTGCGTGGATGGAAAACAAAGCCCACAGATTGTCGGATGAATTCCTTGATCTTGACCTGCTGGATGAGCAAGCCCGGAGCGTTTTGGGCCTACTGCGCGCGGATGAAATTGTCATCCGTTAGCCCCACGAATAACCCCGACCTAAATCTTTTGCTCGCACTTCGTGTTTCAATGCGCTATTGTATAGTTTAACGCTAAACTATTTTTCAGCTCACGAGGGCGCACAAACATGGCAGCCAAGAAAACATCAAAAAAACCAAACGTTTCCAAGGATGATTTGCTTCACTACTACCGTGAAATGCTGCTGATCCGTCGATTCGAGGAAAAGGCGGGCCAACTATACGGCATGGGATTGATCGGTGGATTCTGCCATCTTTACATCGGCCAAGAGGCGATCATCGTAGGTCTAGAGGCCACCACCAAAGAGGGCGACAAGCGCGTCACATCCTACCGCGATCACGGCCATATGCTGGCCTGCGGCATGGACCCCAAGGGTGTGATGGCCGAATTGACCGGCCGGATCGGGGGCTACTCCAAAGGCAAGGGTGGCTCGATGCATATGTTCTCGAAAGAGGCCAATTTCTATGGTGGTCACGGCATTGTCGGGGCACAGGTGCCGATTGGTGCCGGATTGGCATTTGCCGATAAATATCTGGGCAATGACAACGTGTCGTTCGCCTATTTCGGCGATGGCGCCGCCAATCAGGGCCAAGTTTACGAGACCTTCAACATGGCCTCGCTGTGGAAACTGCCGGTAATTTTTGTGATTGAAAACAACCAGTATGCAATGGGCACATCCTTGCAACGCGGCTCCTCCACCCCCGAATTATACACCCGAGGGCAGGCCTTTGGCATCCCCGGTGAATCGGTTGATGGCATGGATGTGATGGCCGTGAAGGCCGCTGGTGAAAAAGCTGTCGCACATTGCCGCTCCGGCGAAGGCCCCTACATTCTGGAAATGGTCACCTACCGCTATCGCGGCCATTCCATGTCGGACCCCGCCAAATACCGCACCCGCGAAGAGGTGCAAAAAGTCCGCGAGGAACGCGACGCGATTGACCATGTGCGCGAGTTGTTATTGCAGGGCAAACATGCGTCCGAGGACGATTTGAAAGCGATCGACAAAGAGATCAAGGCCACAGTCAACGAGGCCGCCGATTTTTCCCGCGAAAGCCCTGAACCGGAGCTGACCGAACTTTGGACAGACATCTACGCAGACGCGTAAACATCGGATAATACGGAGATAATTAACATGGCAACCGAAATTCTGATGCCCGCACTTTCCCCCACGATGGAAGAAGGCACATTGGCCAAATGGCTGGTGGCTGAGGGGGATGTGATTGAATCCGGCATGATCATCGCCGAGATCGAGACCGACAAGGCCACGATGGAGTTTGAGGCGGTTGACGAGGGTGTGATGGGAAAAATCCTGATCACTGAAGGCACCGAAGGTGTGCCCGTGAACACCGCCATCGCCGTGTTGCTGGAAGAGGGTGAAGATGCAAATGCAGTGCCGGATAGCGCCGCATCTGTCGCGCGCCCTCCTGCGCCCGAGGCCGAAAGTGCCGCGCCGACACCCGCCCCCACGCCTGCCGCCCCCATTGCGGCAACCATCCCGAATGACCCCGAAATTCCCGAGGGCACCGAAATGAAGCCGACCACCGTGCGCGAAGCGCTGCGTGATGCGATGGCCGAAGAAATGCGCCGTGATGAAATGGTCTATTTGATGGGTGAAGAGGTCGCGCAATATCAGGGTGCCTATAAGATCAGTCAGGGTATGCTGGATGAATTTGGCGACAAACGGGTGATCGACACACCGATCACCGAACACGGCTTTACCGGCATTGCCGTTGGTTCAGCCTTTGCCGGTCTGAAACCGATTGTCGAATTCATGACCTTCAATTTCGCTGTGCAAGCACTCGACCAGATCATCAATTCCGCCGCCAAGACGCTCTATATGTCCGGCGGCCAGATGGGTGCGCACATGGTATTTCGCGGGGCCAATGGCGCCGCATCCCGCGTTGGCGCACAGCACAGTCAGGATTACGCCGCGTGGTATGCGCAAATTCCGGGCCTGAAGGTGGTGATGCCCTACTCCGCCGCCGACGCCAAAGGCCTGTTGAAAACTGCCATTCGTGATCCAAATCCGGTGATTTTTCTGGAAAACGAGATCCTGTATGGCCAGAGTTTCGATGTGCCTGTGCTGGATGATTTCACTGTTCCATTTGGGGTTGCCAAAATCTGGCGCGGGGGCACTGACGTGACCATCGTCAGCTTTGGCATCGGGATGAAATACGCGCTTGAGGCTGCTGATCGTTTGGCCGAAGATGGCATATCAGCCGAGGTCATCGACCTGCGCACCCTGCGTCCGATGGACACTGCTACAGTCATTAAATCCGTTATGAAAACAAACCGTTGCGTAACAGTTGAAGAAGGTTGGCCGGTGGGATCAATCGGTGGGCACATCTCTTCTGTGCTGATGCAGGAGGCGTTTGATTACCTCGACGCGCCCGTGATCAATTGCACCGGCAAGGACGTACCGATGCCCTATGCCGCCAACCTCGAAAAGCTGGCGTTGATCACGACTGAAGAAGTTGTCGAAGCCGTGCACAAAGTCACATATCGTTAAGGGAGCGTAAGCGATGCCAATAGAAATTCTGATGCCCGCCCTGTCTCCCACGATGGAGGAAGGCACGCTTGCCAAATGGTTGGTGAAAGAGGGGGATACCGTCGCGTCCGGCGACCTGATTGCCGAGATCGAAACCGATAAGGCAACGATGGAATTCGAGGCTGTGGACGAAGGTGTCGTCGGCAAATTGCTGGTGGCCGAGGGCAGCGAAGGGGTGCTGGTGAATACTCCAATCATGGTCTTGCTTGAAGATGGCGAAAGCGCGGGTGACATTTCTTCTGCGCCCATTGCACCCCCTGCCCCCTCAGCAACTTCGGCTCCGCCCATCGCAGCGGAACCCGTGGCTCAAACAACACCGGAGCCTGTCAAAAAATCCGTGCCGATTGCAACACAAGAATCTGAAACAAAACGGATTTTTGCATCGCCTCTCGCCCGCCGCATTGCCACAGATGCGGGTGCCGACCTTGCACAAATCACTGGGTCCGGCCCACACGGACGCATCGTCAAGGCCGACGTATTGGGCAAACCTGCCAGCGCTTCCACCCCCACCACTGCACCAATACCATCCGATCCGGCCAGCGATGCGATTTCAAAAATTTACGCTGATCGTGAATATGAGGTGATCACCCTGAATGGTATGCGTAAAACCATCGCCGCCCGCCTGACCGAGGCTAAACAGTCGATCCCGCATTTTTACTTGCGCCGCGACATCCGCATTGACGCTTTGCTCGCAGGCCGTGCTCATATCAACAAACAGCTTGAATCCCGCGGGCTAAAGGTGTCGGTTAACGACTTTATCATCAAGGCCTGCGCGATGGCGTTGCAAACCGTGCCCGCAGCCAATGCAATCTGGGCCGGTGACCGTTTATTCCAGTTGAAACCATCCGACGTGGCCGTGGCCGTAGCCGTGGAGGACGGGTTATTCACCCCGGTGATAAAAGATGCTGAAGCCAAATCCCTGTCGCAGCTTTCGGTCGAGATGAAAGACCTCGCCGGCCGCGCCCGTAATAAAAAACTTGCCCCACACGAATATCTTGGTGGCAGCTTTGCTATCTCGAACCTCGGGATGTTTGGCATCGATAATTTCGATGCTGTAATCAACCCGCCTCACGGGGCAATTCTGGCCGTTGGTGCAGGAGTCAAAAAGCCGGTTGTTGGTAAGGACGGCGAACTATCTATTGCGACGGTTATGTCCGTCACGCTCTCGGTTGACCATCGGGTGATTGACGGTGCGTTAGGCGCTCTTTTGCTGAATGCGATCGTAGATAATCTGGAAAACCCAATCACTATGCTTGCCTAATTCAAACGAAAAAAGACGCGAGACTATTAGGGCCTGTTGACGTTTACCGCAAATGAATGACGGTTGCGACGATTGAAATCATGGCCTTAAAACTATCGTCAGTTTTACATGCACGTAATGCTATCCTTTTGAATTCCTTTATCTTTTGGAA